>JANWWB010000179.1 GCA_025056515.1 Anaerolineales bacterium | reverse complement strand
ATTGAAGACAATCCGCCCTAATTTTTTACGGTCAATTTCACCCTGTTCGTCAAGAATGAACTTCCCAAAGGTTTCGATGACCGGCTTATATCCTGGAGCGCCCTTGGCGATCGCGCGATGTGCTAAAACGTCTGCGTCAATGGTGTATGCGCCAAGATGTTCTAGCATGCGTCGAACTACACTTTTTCCAGTTGCGATGTTGCCTGTCAGGCCAATGACGTATTTTCCAGGCCATTTGCTCACTGCGCACCTCGAAGGAAAATAGGTGCTTTCATTTTAGCCGTATGAGTGCAGAATGTCAAAGGGCATCCTTTAGGTTTCGGACGTAAGTTCTGTTAGTTGTGTTTGTTCACTGTGGACGCACGGAATTGTGAGGTCTGGGTATTCTGATTGACCATGTGAGATAGACAATCTAATGGATTCGCTGATGTTTGGAGGTAAGTTCCGGTTTTTGTTGACTGCGGAGACACGGTTTCTGAGGTCTTGGTATTTCGAACTTTGTGTTTCAGGTCTTAAGGAGGACGAGCTGTGGCGCGAAATTGTTTTGCTCGATGGTGACCAAGGTGGCTTGGCTTTCAGTTTGTGGTTGGATGAGGTGTTATTGATCGCTCAACACTCAAGGCCTCGCTCTTCAATCAAGACAACCGCCTTGGTTGAGGCGGTCGTCTTTTTGCCATGGCTCGATGGATTACAGGTTATGGAGTCTTGGTCGGAGTTCTGGTGGGTACGGGCGTTACAACGTTGATAGGGACAATCAATGTCCAGCCCGGATAGATTACCGATTTCTCACCCTCTTTGAGTAAAGTCGGATTAGCTTGGATAATTCTTTCGATGGTGCTGTTGAATTTATTAGCAATTGCTCCTAGGCTGTCTCCTGGCATCACAAAATAAGCAATGCGCGCTCCGGGCCCTAAACCAGTCGGCAGGGGCGTTGGGGTTGGGAAGGGGAAATTCGGCGGCGGTAGGATAATGGTCTGTCCGACGTAAATGGTACCGGTTGTCGGGTCAATGCCGGTGCCTGCCGCTTTATCGTAGGGGTTGAGCAGATAAATCAAGACCAGAGCGTTCTCGCCCAGCCCGTGCTTTTGCACGATTCCAAAGAGAGTATCTCCCTCTTGTACGACATAGGCAAAAGGTGCAGATGGTGTTGCCGTAGGGGTAATAGTAGGCGTGTCGGTGATGGTTGGGGTTGGGGTCGGCTCGGGGGTATTGGTTGCGGTGAAGGTAGATGTCGGAGTGAAAGTTTGTGTGGCGAATAGCGTGAATCGTCCGCCTCCGCTGATGCTGAGCCAAATGATCAGCATGACGATGCCAACCAGAATCAGCAAAACAGCTAGAATGCTGATAATCGGCATCATTTGTTTGCGGCGTTTGCGATAGGAATCAATCGTATCTTTGATTGTCATTTTGCATCTCGTTTCCCGGCGGAACCTTGTGTGCCGAACTTTCCGCCGAATCTATGATCCGAATTACTTGTATTTGAATTATAACAATTTTTCGAGGAATTGGGACGAGGGTATCTGTATCACCATGCCAGGTGAGATATTTTTCTTGCCTACGACACTATAGCTTTGCTTCAGGAAGAGGGCGATAATACGTGCGCCAGCCCCAATTTTTGACTTCCGCCTTGCGATAAGGATAGGGAAGTGTCCCTTAGGCACCAGACAAGCGAGCGCGTAAAAATTGACCGGTATACGAATTGCTCGTGTGGGCAACCTGTTCGGGCGTTCCAACCGCTACAATCTCTCCGCCGCGGTCGCCTCCCTCAGGACCGAGGTCAATGATCCAGTCAGCGGTTTTGATAATTTCCAAGTTGTGTTCAATGATGAGAACTGTGTTACCCGCATCAACCAAACGTTGGAGGACTTGAATGAGTTTATGTACATCAGCGGCATGTAGGCCGACTGATGGTTCGTCGAGCACGTAGAGTGTCCGACCGGTCGCGCGACGTGAGAGTTCGCGCGCCAATTTAACGCGTTGGGCCTCGCCACCCGAGAGCGTTGTAGCCGGTTGACCGATTTTGATGTATCCTAGCCCAACTTCTTGAAGAAGTTTGAGTTTATTCATGATTGCCGGAAAGGCGGAAAATTCTTCTGTGGCTTGGTCTACTGTCATGTTGAGTACATCAGCAATGTTGTGTCCTCGGAACTTGACTTGAAGTGTCTCGCGATTGAAGCGCGCTCCAGAACAGACATCACAAGGGACGTAAATATCGGGTAGGAATTGCATTTCAATGCGCAGCTCGCCTTGTCCCTGACAGGCTTCACAACGGCCTCCGTGAACGTTGAAGGAAAAGCGGCCAGGTTTGTAGCCTCGTACTTTGCTCTCAGGCAATTCGGAGAAGAGTCTGCGTATTTCATCGAACAGACCGGTGTAAGTGGCTGGGTTTGAACGAGGGGTTCGTCCAATGGGTGATTGGTCAATATTGATGATTTTATCCAGGTGCTGTATGCCTTCGATATAGTCATGTTCGCCGGGGTGGGTGCGTGCCCCGTGTAGGCGTGCTGCCAAAGCGTTGTAAAGAATGTCGTTCATGAGGGTGGACTTGCCTGAACCGGAAACACCCGTGATGCAAACGAGTTTGCCAAGAGGAATATCAACGCGGAGGTTTTTCAGGTTGTTTGCGCGCGCCCCGACGATGGTAAGGTGTTTACCATTGCCGGCGCGCCGCTGTTTTGGGACGGGGATGCTCTGGCGTCCAGAGAGATAAGCGCCTGTTAGGGAGGTCGGATGCGCTAAGATATCTCGGGGTATTCCCTCGGCAACGACCTGCCCACCATGTTCGCCTGCTCCGGGACCTAAATCAATCACCCAGTCGGCGTTTAAGATGGTCTCATCATCATGTTCCACCACCAGGACGGTGTTTCCTAAATCTCGCAGCCCCTTGAGCGTGTTGAGTAGGCGGGTATTGTCGCGGGGATGTAAGCCGATGGACGGTTCATCCAGGACATAGAGAACGCCCACCAAGCGCGAACCGACTTGTGTTGCCAGGCGGATGCGCTGCGCCTCGCCACCTGAAAGTGAACCGGCGGATCGGTTTAGAGTTAGGTAATCCAGCCCAACATCAACCAAGAAGCCCAAGCGGGCGCGAATTTCTTTCAAGATACGTTCGGCAATCATTTGCTCTCGGCGATTGAGGGGTGTTGTGGGACCGGCGAGACGTTCCACCCAGGAAAGTGTTCGACTGACCGGCCAGGAGGTGACTTCGATAATGTTTACTCCGTCCACTGTGACCGCAAGGGCTTCCGGCCGTAAGCGTTTGCCCTGACAAGCTGGGCAGGGCCGATCACTCATGTATTCGGCAATTCGTTCGCGAATGTACTCTGAACTGGTCTCGCGATAACGACGTTCTAAGTTGCCAATAACACCCTCAAAAGCAGTTTCAAACGAGGCGGCGCGCCCATCACGGTTGCGATAGTGAACGCGCACTCGTTCTCCGTTTGTCCCATGTAAGATGATATGTTGCTTTTCGGGCGGCAGCTCGCCGAAAGGCGTCTCCATATCAATGTGATAGTGACGGCAAACTGCTTCCAGCACTTGCCAATAGTAACCGCTTTCCTCGCGCAGGTTGCTCCATTCCATCGCTATCAGCGCCCCGTCA
>JANWWB010000175.1 GCA_025056515.1 Anaerolineales bacterium | reverse complement strand
AGGCCCAACATATAGAACTCTTCTGTTCCTAGAAAGGAGAATATTTTCATCCACAAGGTCTGCCATTCGCCCAAGGCTTGCAAACCACGAATAAATTGAATACCAAAATCATAAAAGGATTGCATGGTCGGCCTCCGCAATTTGACAGTCGGATAATGGTATTGTACACTCAAACCTATGAATCGCGCGTCTCAAAAACAAGCCGATCTCGCGAGCATTGGACTTTTGACAGGTCTCCTGCTCGTCGCAGCATTCCGCCTGATACAGACAGAATGGATTCCCGGCTTGGAACTTTGCCTCTTATTCGCTCTTTTGGGTGTCGTGCTTGGGGTAGCGTTGGGTTACAGTTGCTATTCCCGAGCAGCCATTTACCTTTTTTCAGCAGCCTATACTTGGGTTCTTTTGCCCTTGATTCTGGCAGCCGTTCTATATCCCAATTTAGAATGGGTGGAGCGATACATCCGTCTATCGGACCGGCTTTTCCTTTCTTTTCAGACCCTAGCAGCGAACCGGCCGCTGCATGACTCGTTTTTGTTTCTGCTTGGCTTTACACTCGGCTTTTGGATTTTCGGCCTCTATGCTGGTTATGCTTGGGGGCGCTTTAGGAACCTTGGTGTGGCGCTTGTCCCTTCTGCACTTGCTTTGTCGTTGATTCATAACTTTGATGCCACGCGCGACCAAAGGCTAGCATTTTTTGCAACGTATCTGATTTTGGCCTTGCTCCTGCTTGGACGCCATGTTTACCTCGCGCATCGCTTATTGTGGCAAGCGCGCCGCTTGATTTCCTCGGCAGAAGCTCAATCGGAGATGGTTTTAACCTTGATGGTCTCAGCAGCAACGCTTGTCCTCCTTGCCTGGTTAGCGCCAACTCCTCGGCAGCCTCTCTCCTTCTTGGAAGAGTGGCGACAATCCTGGTCTCAAAGGTGGCAAAACAATAAAGCTTGGAAAAATATCACTGCAAGCTTGAACACGCGGGGTGCGGCTGTTCGTTCCCTATACGGTCGGACATTGCCTCTGGGACAACAGGTGTCTAAGTCAGACGTTGTGCTTTTTTACGTGGAAGGACCGGCGGGAACACGGGAAAGATACATACGCGTTCGTTCCTATGAAGTCTACCAAGACGGTTTTTGGCGCGTCGGCACAGCAGCGCTGACGAAGTTTTCGCCAAGCAGTGCTCCCTTGCTCTTGCCCGCCGGAGCAGGAGAGGTACAGCAATATGTTTTTACTGTCGGTTCTGAAGCGGTGAATGTTTTGGCCACGCCGAATCGTCCTGTGTGGGTCAGCCGTTTCTCGCAATTGGAGTATATCTTGATTGATGCTGAACGCCGCGAACCGATTAGCTTCTTGCTCGATACTCCTCTTTCCCCTGGTGAAAAATATACCACCCAAGGACTTCGACAGAAAATCTTTGAAGAACAGTTGCGCGCTGCAGGCGAGGCATATCCAACCTGGGTTATTGAACGTTACTTACAGTTGCCGGACGATTTTCCAGCAGCCTTATCAGATTTAGCCCGACAGATTACGGCCTCAGCTGAGACGCCCTATGACAAAACGCTAGCCGTGACCCGCTATCTGCGGGAGACGATTCGCTATACCACTTCGCTCCCCCCTGTTCCTGCTTATCGAGATCCTATTGCTTGGTTTCTTTTGGAATATCGTGCCGGTTTCTGCAATTACTATGCAACGGCAGAAGTGCTGCTCCTGCGCTCTTTGGGGATTCCCGCACGACTAACAGTGGGATATATCGCCGGAGAATATCGTTCGGGGCGTTATGTCATTCGCGAACGGGATGCACACGCTTGGCCAGAAGTATACTTTCCTGGGATTGGATGGGTGGAATTTGAGCCGACCTCTGCTCAGCCGGCGATTTTCTATCCTATTGCAGAGCAAGTTGCTGCCTCAACCCTGAAAAAGACACCCACATTTGAAGAATTGAGAGGCGAGGAGGAAAGCAATGTCGCAGCCTTGGAAGAAGAGTCTACGCCTTTGCCTTCGGTCTCTCGTTACGCTTCGGATACATTGCTGATGTTGACGATTCTGTTTGGATTGAGTCTGGTTACAATCGGTTTAGTTGCTTGGGCATATCTGACCGGAATGTTTGAAACTGCTTATCAGAAAACTCGTGCGATGTTCAATGCTCCTATGCCCATTTTGGTCTACAACTGGTTACGGAAAAGGAGATTGCCTGCACCACCTTGGTTAGAACGCATGGCCTGGTGGGCCGGTTTAAGCGAGGTCGAACGCGCTTTCTTCGTGGTGTACCAAGGCTTGCACCGCTTGGGAGAACCCTTGACATCGGCCTGGACACCCGCTGAAGCCGTTGCCCGACTTACGATTCGGTTTCCTGAAGCCGGTCAGGAGGTTGCTCGTCTATTGGAGGTCTATCAACAAGCGCTCTATGCACCTCAGGTCAGCTTGCCGGAAGATCTTCAGCAAACAGCACGCATCCTTGAACGCAAATTGCAGAGAGAAACTGGGAAGCGGTGTCTTATGAAAATTGCACAATCTTTTGGAGCACAAAATCGGTGATAATAAGAGAGTAAAAGGTCAGGCAATGGAAAACACGGTTTTTGAACAAACTTATCCTTTGGTCGAACAGTTGCTAGGACTTGAAAAAATGGTTGCCAGGTTGCGCCTCGATTTGCAGGCTCTCAAGGCGCCACTCCCCTCGCATATTTATGAAAACCTCTCAGCTTTGGAACGCGCCCTGCACGAGAACAGTCGACAGGCAAAACTTGTGCTTCAGGAACGAGCAGGATTGCTAGCCTTGGGGGATACAGCGCGTTTGATTAACTCCACGCTGGAAGTGGATGAAGTGTTGCAACTGGTTATGGATACAATTATCCAATTGACCGGTGCCGAACGCGCCTTTTTAATGCTGCGAGATCCCGAAGGCAAGATGATTACGCGGATTGCGCGTAACTGGGAGCAGGAAACAATCAAAGAAGAAGATTTTGCAGTTAGCCGCTCGATTATTCAACGCGTCCTCGATAGCGGTGAACCCATCCTGACCACCAATGCCTTGGAAGACCCCCGCTTTGGCAGTCATCATTCCATCGTTGTTCATAATCTCCGCTCGATTCTATGCGTTCCTTTGAAGCTTAAGGAGACAATTATCGGGGTCATTTACACCGATAACCGTTTCCAAAGCGGTATTTTCGATGAAAGTGAACGCGATTTATTATCGCTCTTCGCCGATCAAGCAGCGATTGCTATTGAAAATGCCCGCTTGTTTGCTTCCTTGCGCCGTACCTTAGATGAAGTGACTGAATTGAAAAACCTGATGGATAATGTTTTTGCTTCCATTGCTAGTGGCGTGATCACTGCCGATCTACAGGAGCAAATCGTGTTATGTAATCGTGCGGCAGAGCATATCCTTGGTCGTTCGATGACAGACCTGTTAGGACGCCGCCTTGATGAAGCCTTGCCGGAGGTGGCGCAGGAGATACAGCCGCATCTGAAGTCGGTTTTACAAAGAAAAGAGCCAATCATCGGCCTAGAGATTTCACAGCGTCATCCGCAACGCGGCGCGCTTGATTGGAGGCTCAATCTCTCTCCCCTCAAAGATGCCGACCAGACCACGCAAGGCATCGCGATTGTGGTGGATGACCTGACCGAGCAGAAAAAGCTTCAGGCGCAACGCCGTTTGCTGGAACGGATGGTCAGCCCAGCAATTCTGGGCCAAATCGATCCGGATCAATTACAAATCGGCGGTCAACGCGTTGAGATTACGATTCTGTTCGCTGATATTCGCGGTTTCACTGCATACAGTGAAAAGCATTCGCCAGAAGACTTGGTTGCTGTGCTGAACCGGTATTTGGCTGCCGGCGCTGAAGCCGTGCTAGCTCACGAAGGAACAGTGGATAAGTTTCTCGGAGATGCAGTCATGGCGTGGTTCAATGCGCCCGTTCCCCAGCCGGACCATACTCTGCGCGCCGTTCGAGCCGCTCTGGACCTAGCAGCAGCTGTGGAAAAACTCCATACAGAGTTACCAGCCGAAGCACATCTCTCCTTTGGGGTGGGGATTCATTATGGGGAAGCCGTTTTAGGTTGGATTGGAACTCAAAAGCGATTGGAATATACGGCCATCGGCGACTCGGTGAATACGGCCAAACGGGTCCAGGAAAATGCGTCCCCAGGGCAGATTTTGATCACAGATGAGGCTTATCAAAAAGTCAAAGACTATGTCCGGGCACGCCCCTATCGCCCGCTTCAGGTTAAGGGCAAAACTCAACCGGTTGAAGTTTGGGAAATTTTGGGGATGAAAGAGTAGAGACAACAGACCCCGCAGTCAAGATGGGCGGGGTCTGCTCAATCATTTAGGCAAACAAGGAGCCGGTCGAAGAGGGAGATGAGAGGCTTTCTTGATTTTTCTCCTCTTCTTGAGAAGCGATAAGTAGAGGCAAAAAGGTCAAAAAACCAAATAGGACGACAAAGGCACTAATAATGAATAACGAAAAGGGGGTCATAGGGCGCTCCTTTCTGGATGGGAAGGACCAAGGAAGGCGAAGCAATCTCTTGCGTATACCGGCGGTTGCCTAACAAACACGTGCGGCGCAGTGCGCACTTGGCACCTTGGGGAACCACGGCTTGCAATTCAGCCTTCTTGACTCATTAAACCCGCTTATACGGGTTACGTTGCGCTTTTTGCAGGATACTTCAAGGTGGTTCTCTCAAGTCCTACTCTTATCCAGCATCAGGTATAACGCCGTCTTTCTTGTCTCGGCTCTATTCTCTCTGTGACAGACCAACGGCAGCAAACATCTCTTCGTTTGTCTCAAATTTGAACAGGGGTAAGTTGCGACGTCGGGCTTCCTCTTGCTCGGCTTTTTCTAAGCGCTCAAGAATCCCCTTTGTGATGACTCGGCTATGTGTCTCCATGAGACGGTTGCAGAAACGGGCGAACTTTTCTTCAACATCCGTAGGGGCAGGGAGTGTCTGAAGGTAATGCAGGATGGCTGTTGCAGCTAACTCGCCATCTTTACGAGCATAGCCTACCAGACCATAACTGGCCTGCCGCGCCCAGCCGGCCAGGAAGATTCCCTCCAAGGGACGACCTGTCTCGTAATCGTAGGCCTCGAAGGAAATGCCATCCACCGGAAAACGAGGTGTTGGAGAAACAGCATATCCATCATTATAAACTGGCAGGCAGAAATTGCGATCGACCGTATCGCCGATGGCAAAGATGACGGTATCAGCTGGGATAATGCGCGATACCCCGGTCCCACGCGCCTTGATAGCACCATCTTGCAACACCAGCTTGTTCTCTTCCACTTTCAGACCGCTGACCCCGTTCATCCAATCACCCATAATCCGCACCGGTGAAGAGAGAAACTCGAAACGCAATCGCGTTTCCGAAACGCGAGGCAGGGCTTTAGGAAGGGACTCGGTTAGCAATGCGCGTGCCTTTTGGGGATCTTGACCAATTGCTTCTAAATGAGGACGAATGCGCTCAAGTTCGGCATCGAGTGCTTCTAGGTCAAGGTTGGCGGCCACGTATTCCATTTCCTTCCGGCTAAACTTGACTTCAAAGGGACCGCGCCGGACGACAATGATCACTTCTTCTACTTTTCGCTCCCGTACAAGATAATGTGCAATATCCAACATGACATTTCCTGCGCCGACCAATGCCACGCGTTGCCCAATCAGATATTTTTTCTGGCTAAAAGGGGGGAGTTTGTTGTAATGAAAGACAATGTTTTTAGCATGGTAAACACCGGGTAAGTTTTCGCCGGGCAGACGTAGCCATTTTGTCCCTTGTGCCCCAGTAGTAACCAGAACCGCATGGAAACCAGATGCTAGAAGGTCTTCCAACGAAAGCGATTCGGAGGAGCATACGGTTACGTTGCCAAAGTATTCAAGATTCGGATATTTCAGAATCTGGGCAAATTGGGTTCGCAAGCCCTGTTTCATTTTGTATTTATCCGGATAGATACCATATTCCGCCAGACCGCCTGGTTTGATATCACGATTAAGTAATGCGACGCGTACACCTGCTTCGGCAAGCTTGCGGGACGCAAAAAGACCGGCCGGGCCGGCTCCAATTACAGCAACCATATGGTTCAACGACATGCGCTTCTCCCAAACTCCAAAAATTGCGTGCCGATTATAGCGTGCTTGCGCTTGTAAGACAATGTATTTGTGTTTATGGGAGTGCCTACATCATGGGTTGATGAAGTCTTTGATATGTGCCTGATAAGCCGGGAACTGCTGCTTATAAAGTTGTCTGCGATGGAAAGCGAACACGAACAACTTCAACGCACACTGTAAGGCGACCGGACAGCGAGAGA
>JANWWB010000084.1 GCA_025056515.1 Anaerolineales bacterium | reverse complement strand
TCACTGGATACGAGCGACCTCCCCAAGCTACTCTTAGAGAACCTCGAACATCCTCATTGGGACGAGGTCGCCAAACGTTGTCTTTCCTGTGCCAATTGCACTCAAGTTTGCCCGACTTGTTTCTGCTGGGATGTAGTAGATCGCAGCCACCTCTCCGGCAAGGTCGCCGAACGAGAACGAGTTTGGGATTCTTGCTTCAATCCTCAGTATTCCTATGTGTTCGGCGGGAACACACGACCAACTATCAAATCCCGCTATCGTCAATGGCTCACCCATAAACTCGGCACTTGGAAAGAACAATACGGTGTCTTCGGCTGCACCGGATGTGGCCGCTGCATCACTTGGTGCCCGGTGGGCATTGACCTGACACAGGAAGTCGCTGCACTTCGCAAGGAGATGAAATCATGACCGCTTTGCCCGAAACTGCCATCCATCCAAATCTGCTCTTGTACCCTTATTGGGCAGAAGTCATCCGGATTAAGAAAGAAGCAGAGGGAGTTGGTACCATCTGGCTGCGCTTCATAGACCCAGAAGTACGCGCCGGATACCGCTTTGCCCCTGGTCAATTCAATATGCTCTATCTTCCCGGTTATGGTGAAGCGGCCATTTCAATTAGCTCGGACCCAGAAGAGACAGGAGTCATTGCGCACACCATTCGCTTTGTCGGAAACGTGACCAAAGCGATTAGCCGACTCAAAGAACGAGATGTGATTGGCGTGCGCGGGCCTTTTGGCACTCCCTGGCCAATGCAAGAGATCGAAGGGCGCGATGTCGTTATCGCAAGCGGTGGGATCGGATTGGCACCTCTGCGCCCAGCTATTTACCACATCTTGCACCATCGCGACAAATACGGCAAAGTGTTGCTGATCTACGGAGCACGCACACCTGCCGACCTTCTCTATCCAGAAGAATACGAACAGTGGCGCGCTGGCGGAATTGATGTTCAAATCACAGTAGACCGCGCCGACGAAACTTGGGACGGACAAGTGGGCGTTGTGCCGATGTTGTTCTACCGTTTCCGTATTGACCACCGCCAAAGCGCTGTCTTGACCTGCGGACCAGAAATCATGATTCGCTTTGTCATTTACGAAGGTCTAGCGCGTCGCATCCCACCCGAACGCATTTACGTTTCGTTGGAACGGAATATGAAGTGCGGTCAGGGCGCATGCGGTCACTGCCAGCTTGGTCCTTACTTCATTTGTAAAGATGGACCGGTCTTCCGATTTGACATGCTCCAAGAGTATTTCAATGTGGAGGAGTACTGATGAGCGGTACAAACAAACCGAAAGTTGCAGTATATAAGTTCTCCTCTTGTGATGGATGCCAGTTATCGCTCTTGAACCTGGAGGATGAGCTTTTGGATTTGGCCGAGGCGGTAGATATTGCCTACTTCCTAGAGGCCAGGCGAGCCGTCAAACCCGGTCCGTATGATATCGGTATCGTAGAGGGCTCGGTTACCACAGAAGAAGAGGAGAAACGGATTGTCGAGATTCGCCACGAGTGCAAATTTCTGATTGCGCTTGGTACGTGTGCAACTGCCGGAGGGATTCAGGCTTTGCGCAACTTTACTTCGGCGCCACGGCTGGCAGAAATTGTGTATCCGCATCCGGAATACCTACACTACCTGGACAAGGCCACTCCCATCTCGGCTCATGTGCGCGTTGACTTGGAAATCTGGGGATGCCCGGTTAACAAGTATATGGTTCTGGAAGCCATTTCCGCCTTCTTGCAGAACCGTAAACCGAACTTTCCGGGGTACCCTGTCTGCGTTGAATGCAAACGTCGTGGGGCGGTCTGTGTCGTGGTCGCCAAAGGCATCCCTTGCCTGGGGCCAGCCACACAAGCCGGTTGTGGCGCACTTTGCCCGGCGAGTGGGCGTGGTTGCTATGGATGCTTCGGCCCATGGGCACACGCCAACTTGACCTCGTTAGCGCCTGCGCTCAGAGAGATAGAACAGTACCCAGGCGAAACCTTCCGGCTATTACGTAACTTTGCCGGTTACGCGCCTGCCTTCCGCAAGGCCGCCGACTTGCTTGGACCAGAAAGGTGAGAGGGATGATGAGCAAATTGATTGAAGTTCCTGCTTTGGCACGCGTTGAAGGAGAAGGCGGTTTATATATCCGCTTCAAAAACGGTCAAGCCGAAGAAATCCGCTTGAAGATCTACGAGCCGCCGCGGTTTTTTGAGGGTTTTCTCCAAGGTCGATTTTTGCAAGAAGTGCCGGATATCACCGCCCGCATCTGTGGGATTTGTCCAGTGGCTTATCAAATGAGTTCTGTCCAAGCGCTGGAAGCCGCCCTGGGCGTTACCATCTCGGAGCAGGTCCGTCTGCTACGCCGCCTGATGTATTGCGGCGAATATATCGAGAGCCATGCCCTGCATATCTATTTGCTTCAAGCGCCTGACTTACTGGGCAAGGAATCGGTTCTCGAACTGGCTGCCGTTGCGCCGGATGTGGTCAAAAATGCCCTGCGGCTCAAGAAAATCGGCAATGACCTGCTCAAAGCGATTGGTGGGCGCTCGGTACACCCAGTGAACGCTTGTGTGGGCGGATTCTACCGCTGGCCAGATGTCGGCCCCATCCGAGCCTTACTGCCCGACCTTGAATGGGGACTGGAAGCCTCACTTGAGACCGTTCGTTGGGCGCTTACCTTGCCCTACCCAGAACTAGAACTGGATTACGAGTTTGTTGCCCTTCATCGACCTGACGAATACGCGATTTACGACGGAGAAGTATGGTCTTCCAAGCGCGCCCCTGTGCCGGTGGAGGAATTTGACCGCGTCTACCTGGAAGAACACGTTCCCCACTCAAACGCTCTACATGGCCGAACGATCGATGGAAATGTCTATCTTGTCGGCCCGTTAGCGCGGCTCAATCTCAACCACGAGCAACTCAGCCCAATCGCACAGAAAGCTCTCCGCGAAGCTGATCTTAAACTCCCGCTGCGCAATCCGTATAAAAGTCTGATTGCCCGTGCGATTGAATTGGTAGAAGCCTATGAGACGGCCATCGAATTGGTTAAACAATACCACCCCTCCGGCAAATCCCAGGCGCCGCTGACGCTCAAAACCAGTGTAGGCGCCGGCGCAAGCGAAGCCCCACGCGGCCTGCTCTTCCATCGCTACGCAGTCAACGATCAAGGAATGGTGTTGCGCGCACGCATCGTCCCCCCGACGGCGCAAAACTTGCCGCGCATCGAGGCCGACTTGGCTGCATTGGTACCGCAACTGGTCTCCATGTCAAATGAAGAAGCCACCCTAACCGCTGAGCACCTCGTGCGCTCCTACGACCCTTGTATTTCGTGCGCCACGCACTTTTTGAGAGTACAAATTGAAGAAGTCAAATAACACTACCAGGACAACTGCCCGCAGTTGTCCTTTTTTCTATACAAGACATGACAGCGAGGAATCTCATCTTGGTCGCCGGAATCGGACAAAGCCTGCGTGGAGATGACGCTGCCGGACTGGAAGCCGTTCGTTATTGGGCAGAGCAATTTCCCGAAACAGCAGCACAGCCTAGCGTGCTGGTGGAATACCTAGAAACGCCTGGCCTGACGTTGCTGGAGAGTCTGCGCAACGTGTCTGGTGCCATTTTAGTAGACGCGATGCAAGGCGGAGGTGTCCCCCTACGACGCCTGAGCGGCCAAGAATTGCGCTGTTTCACATCCGATAGCCGCTCAGCGCATGGTTTAGGTGTCGCCGAGGCTCTGGCGCTCGGCTATGAATTGTATCCGGAGCTGGGCAAGATACCGATCATCCTGATAGGAATTGAAGGGCATACCTTTGCGCTGGGGGAACCGCTTAGCGAGTCTGTACGAAGGTTGCTCCCGCACACAGCCCAAATGATTCAAGAGGAAGTATTACTACTCCTCTCCGGACAAAAAGCACAAGACGCTCCTCAGAAAACATGCTAGAATGAAAAAGTAAAAAAATCTCACCCAAGAGAAGGATGCGCCTATGGTATCTCCTGAATTGCTCCGCCGGTATCCATTCTTTTCCTCGCTTAACGATGAGCAATTGGCTGCACTCGCTATGGTTGCCGATGAAAAAAATTATCCTAAGGGTGCTTTGCTGGTCAAAGAGAATCAACCAGCGAATAAGCTCATTCTTCTACTGGAAGGAGATGTAGACTTGGTCTACAGTGGAGGCGAGGAAGGCTCGGTTGTGAATGCATTGGTTGGCTCGATTGCCCCTGGCGAAATGCTTGGTGTCTCTTCGATTATTGAGCCGTATATTTACATTTCTTCGGCCCGCGCCAACACACCGGTACGCGTGGTCGAGTTGGATGGGCCGGCGGTGCGTGCGCTGATGCAAGTTGATAAAACCATGGGATATGTCTTGATGCGGAATGTCGCGGCAGCCGTGCTTGAACGCTTGAAATACACCCAGGTGGAACTGGCGGCGGCTCGAGCCTAACTTTCGAGCTATGGCTGGGCGATAACCGACAAGGGCTGTCCTCCTCAGGGCAGCCCTTGTGCTCGTTTGTATACTCAATTCGAGACAATCTCGCTTGCGTGTTTGCCTACACTTCACTAGTCATAATAAACATCGGGCGCATCTCAAAGTTCTCATATTTCGGGCGATACCGATTGGTGTCATAAAAGCGCTCCACATCGACAAATTTCTTAGCGCTTGTGACTACGTCAATCGGCATATTGTCATACCGACCATTCTTGAGCACCACCAAACGACCATGGATGCCTTTGAGAATGAGGTCGAGCGCCAGGTTGC
>JANWWB010000038.1 GCA_025056515.1 Anaerolineales bacterium | reverse complement strand
CTATGGCATAACCCTCGCTCGCGACCTGGGACTGTTAGAAGGGTACACCGTCTATTACTTCGGCAATATGGAAGAGCAATGCGATGGCCTCGCCCCGAACGCCTTTGTAGAAGTAGACCCGAAAATCCGCCCCGATTTTGTCATCATCGGCGAACCAACCAGAATGCGAGTCTATCGCGGTCACAAAGGGCGAGTCGAGCTGCGGGTGGTGGCCAAAGGTCGCTCAGCACACGCCGCCTCGCACTATCTGGGCGACAATGCAGTGTATAAAATGGTGGGCATCATCAATGCCATCCGCGACCTCGATCGCCGCATGCGGTTCGGCTTCGGTTCGCATCCGATTCAAGGACATGCCTCCATCGCCGTGACCGATGCAGCCACCCGCACCGCTTCGATCAACGCCGTGCCCGACCAATTCACGATTTACATCGACCGGCGCATGACCCTCAGCGAGACGCGCGAGGACGTGATTGAACAAGTGCGAGGCTTGATTCCGGACTATTTGCAAGAGGAAATCCAAGTCGAGGAGTTATTCTACGACACGCCCTCCTACACCGGTTTTGTCTTTCCGGTCCCCAAGTTCTACCCGCCTTGGCTCTTAGAAGACTCTCATCCGCTAGTACAAGCGGCCCAGCGAGCCATAGAGCTTCTCTGGGACGAAAAGCGCGAGCTTGGAACGTGGGATTTCTCAACCAACGGCACGTACTGGGCCGGCAAAGCCGGCATCCCTTCGATTGGCTTTGGACCCGGCAACGAAAAGGTCGCTCACACGAACCTCGAGCATGTCCCGCTGGCCGAAGTTGTCGCAGCGACTGAATTCTATGCCTTGTTCCCGAGGCTGTGTCGAGAGGCATGTAAGGGCAAAGATGGATAAGCAAAGAAACGGGCACGATAGGACGAGCAAAACCGTCTGCCCATATACGCCTACATTCCAACACCAAAAGGAGTTGCACTATGCGTAGTTTTGCAGGTCGGGACATTCTGTCCCTCAAGGATTTTGAACGGAATGAATTTTTCCACGTCTTTGATGTGGCTGCAAAGCTGGAGCCGATTGCTGTCCAGCGACGAAACAGCGACCTACTGAAAGAAAAGACGCTGGTAACGGCCTTCTATCAGCCCTCCACGCGCACCCGCCTGGCGCATGAAGCGGCTATGCTCCGGCTGGGTGGAAAGGTGACCGGCTTTGCTGACGCCAAGATGACTCGCGCTGGCGATTTCTACCAGGAATCCATCAAAGACACAGTCAAAATGCTGGAATTCTACGGTGATGTCATTGTGATGCGTCACTTCCAGCAGGGTGCGCCGCATGAAGCCGCTAAATGGGCCTCCATCCCAGTCATCAACGGTGGCGATGGTTGGGGCGAACACCCGACACAGATTTTGACCGACTTGTACACTGTTCTCAAAGAAAAAGGACGAATTGATGGACTGAAGTGGGTGGCAGTCGGCGATATGCGCATGCGCACCATGCACTCCCTCGGCTATGCGCTAACACAATTTGACTGCCCGATTACCTTTGTCGCTCCTCCCGCTGATGCACTCTTCCCTGGCTCGCCGGATATGCGCATGCCTGAATCCTATAAAGCTGATTTCCGCCAATACTCGCTCAATTTCCGTGAGGCTGAACACATCGAACAGGTCATCGCCGATGCAGATGTTATCCTGGTTGAGCCGGTCGTACAGCCAGATTACACCAAGTCACGCGACGAACGCAAAGGTGAACTGCCCACCACACCCGACAATTACAAGATCACCCGCGAATTGCTCGAACGCAAAGCTAAGCCTGATGCCATCCTGCTTCACTCCCTGCCGCGCATGGATGAAATTCCCACCGACGTGGACATCACTCGCTGGTCGCGCTACTGGCAGGAAGCCTTCAACGGTGTCGTGATGCGCATGGCACTGCTGGCCTTGGTGCTTGGTGCGATGGAGTAAACCTTTCGCATCCGACATGCACGACTATTGCGGTACTTCAGGATCAAAGACAAGCAGATCTCTTTTAGGTATAAACCATCGTGAGATTCCAAAGAATTAGGAGACCGATTATGCAAACCTTCCTTCGTGGCCGAGATTTTATCAGCGATCTGGATTTCACCAAAGAAGAAGTCGAAACCGTTCTAGATGTTGCCTTTGATCTGAAGCGCAAGCGGGCACTGAATGAACCTCATCCCTACTTGCGCGATAAGGTGTTGGCAATGCTCTTTTTCTTCTCCTCCACCCGCACGCGCGGCTCATTCGAGGCCGGGATCGCCCAGCTGGGCGGACACGGTGCATTCATTGAAAGCCGCACCACTCAAATTGCTCACGGCGACACGCCAAAGGAAATCGGCGAAATCTTTGGCCGCTATTTCGACGGGATTGCCATCCGTCATGTAGATTGGGGCGTCGGCAACAAATATATCACCGAGGTGGCCAAGTATAGCCGCGTGCCGGTGCTCAACATGCAATGCGACATCTACCATCCCTTCCAGATTTTGGCCGACTTGATGACCATCATCGAGAAAAAAGGCCGTGACCTACGCCGCAAGAAAATGGTCGTCTCGTGGGCTTACGCCGCTTCGTACCAAAAACCGATGTCGGTGCCGCAATCGCTCATCCTACAGATGCCGCGCTTTGGTCTGGATGTCACCCTCGTCCACCCGCCGGAATTCCGCTTGCTGCCTGAAATCATGGACCAGGCCCAGGCTGAGGCCAAAAAGGCCGGGGTTGGCTTTGAGGTCATCTCTGATCCGGACGGCATGGAAAAGGCCTTCAAGGATGCCGACATCATCTATGCAAAGTCGTGGGGCGCGATGGTCCACACGCCAGACCCCGAAGAGGGCGCAAAAATCATCCAAAAGTATTCCCACTGGATTACCGACGAGCGCAAGATGGCGCTGGCTAAACCGGATGCGATCTACATGCATCCCCTGCCTGCTGACCGCAACATTGAGGTCACTGACGGCGTCATCGACGGCCCAAACTCGGTCGTCTACGACGAAGCCGAAAACCGCCTACACGTCCAAAAAGCCGTGATGGCACTGACAATGGCATAGAATGAAAGATGGTCGGATCGCCCTGCCACAGAGGGACGATCCGACCTGCCATGATTGAGACAGCTCACTGAACAAGACCGGAGAATTTAAGGAGAAAGTATGACCCAAAAACTCGCTGTTATTGCCATTGGCGGGAACTCTCTCATCAAAGATGAAGCGCACAAGACAGTCGAAGACCAATACCAGGCAGCTAAAGAGACCTGCTATCATATCGCCGACATGATTGAGGCCGGCTGGGATGTGGCTATCGGCCACGGTAACGGGCCACAGGTTGGGTTTATTTTGCGTCGCTCCGAGATTGCCGCAAAAGTAGAAGGAATGCACGAAGTTCCTCTCGATGTCTGCGGCGCAGACAGCCAGGGCGCAATCGGCTATGCCCTCCAACAAAATCTACAAAACGAGCTGCGCCGACGCGGAATCCACAAGCCAGTGGCAACCATCGTCACGCAGGTTGAAGTTGACCGCAATGATCCTGCCTTCAAGAACCCGACCAAACCAATTGGCTCGTTCATGGATGAGGCCGAAGCGATGCGCCGCAAGCAAGAAATGGGCTGGGATGTGGTCGAAGATGCCGGGCGTGGTTGGCGGCGCGTGGTCGCCTCGCCGCTGCCCAAGCGCGTGGTTGAACTGGAAGCCGTCAAACTCTTACTTGACGCCGGGGCCATCGTGGTCACCGTAGGCGGAGGCGGCATTCCGGTAGCACGCGATGAAAACGGAGACCTCAGAGGCGTGGCAGCGGTGATCGACAAGGACTACGCCTCTAGCCTGCTCGCGCGCGAGATCGGCGCCGAGATGTTCATCATCTCCACCGCCGTGGAGAAAGTTGCCCTCAACTTCGGCAAGCCCAACCAGCAATGGATTGATAGGATGACCCTGGCCGAAGCCAAACAATACCTTGCCGAGGGCGTGCATTTTGCCAAAGGTTCCATGGCGCCCAAGATCCAGGCCATCATCTGGTTCCTCGAGGCCAATCCGAACGGTAAGGCGATTATCACCAACCCTGAAAACATCGGCCGCGCTCTGAGAGGCGAGACTGGCACCTGGATTGTTCCTTAGCTGTCCGATTCATCAAACCCGCCGGCCTCTGTTTCGAGAACAG
>JANWWB010000011.1 GCA_025056515.1 Anaerolineales bacterium | reverse complement strand
CGATCTTTTGATGGGTGTCCCCGGCAAAAGAGTGGTTGAAGTTGATGTTGCCGGCAAGATTTTGCGCAATTTAGAGCCTCCGGTGGCGCCGATTGCCGGAGGCAATGTAGTCTTGACGATTGATACACGTTTGCAGCAAGCTGCGCGTACAGCGCTTGTCAATGCCGTCAAGTACTATAACGATGTGTTTTATGGCTACTATCGCATCTCCAGTGGCGTGGTGATTGCGATGAATCCTAGGACAGGGGAAATTCTGGCCATGGCACAAACTCCCTCCTACGAGAACAATCGCATGACCCGCTTTATTCCGGCATATTATTACCGTCAATTAGAGGAGGATCCCGCTCATCCTTTGCTCAATTATGCAATCACGGCAGAATTTCCGCCTGGCTCCACGTTTAAGATCGTGACTGCTTTGGGCGCATTGAATGAAGGAGTGGTAACGCCCGAAACTACCATCGATTCCCCCGCAATTATTCGCGTGTTGAATATCTATTCTCCGACCGATAGACCGATTTACGAAGAATACTACGACTGGACCTATACGTTTTACGGCGAGACAAGCGGGCTTGGTCAGCTTCCTTTCTTGCGATGCCTGGCTCTATCGAGCGATGCTTGTTTTTACAAGGTGGGCGGGGGCTTTCCTCCTGAAGTGCCAGGCGCAGGCTTGGGAATTTTGCGCTTGCAGGAATACGCGCGCGCCTTGGGGTACGACCAGCAATCCGGGATTGAGTTACCTGGTGAGTATACCGGTTTGATTCCGAACCCTACTTGGAAGCGCATTTTCAAAGGAGAGAACTGGTCCACTGGCGATACCTATCTTGCTAGTGTGGGGCAAGGCTATGTCTTGGCAACGCCGCTGCAGGTGCTTTTGTCGGCCTCTGTGATCGCCAATGATGGCAAATTTATGCAGCCGACCATTGTGCGTGAGATTCGGGATAACTTAGGAAATGTGATTCAACCTTTCACCCCTCGCTTGCGGTGGGACATTACTCAAGATCCGGTGATACGCGATTTTGTCTGCAATGAAGCTGGGCGTTGCGAACCGACCGGAAAAATGAAGACCG
Organism: Anaerolineales bacterium; assembly: GCA_025056515.1. Taxonomy (GTDB): domain Bacteria; phylum Chloroflexota; class Anaerolineae; order Anaerolineales; family Villigracilaceae; genus UBA877. The sequence continues at coordinate 3,312 of JANWWB010000011.1, read as the reverse complement.
TCTCTCCCGAGGCAGTGCGTAATGTGCAATTGGCGATGCGGATGGCAGTTTCAGACCCGCGCGGGACGCTCAACCGTTCGTTCTCATTTGCGAATTATCCAATTGCCGTGGCCGGTAAGACGGGTACGGCAGAGTATTGTGATGACGTTGCTAACGCCAAGGGCTTATGTAAACGAGGTGCTTGGCCGGCCCACGGCTGGACGGTCGCCTATGCTCCTTTTGACAATCCGGAGATTGCTGTTGTGGTCTTCTTGTACAATGCCGGTGAGGGGGGGCGTGTTGCGGCACCGATTGTGCGAGATGTCATTAGCGCCTATTTCGCTCTCAAGGCGGTGGATGTTGCTCAAGGATTGGCCACCAATCCATGATTGGTCGAAAAGCAGTATAATTTGCACATATGAACGTCAAGCGTGCTCTTACCATCAAAGGGATTCGAGATGGCCTGTTGGTGACTTGTCACAAAGGCTCTTGGAACGAGATGGTGGAAGCGCTCAATGCTCAGATTGAAGACCAGCCGGCGTTTTTCAAGGGAGCGCGTTTGGCGTTGGATATTGGCCCTTGCGAAGTGCGCGTCGCCGACTTGTCTGCGTTGAGGGATAGTCTCTCCGAGCGTGGAATTCACCTTTGGGCTGTTTTGAGCACTTCTCCGGTCACCGAGGCCACGGCGCAAAACTTGGGCTTGGCCACTCGCCTTTCGAGACCTCAACCACTTGTCTCTGCTGGCGAGGCGAAGTCCATTCCTGCCGAAGCGGCTAAGTGGGTACGGGGTCCGTTGCGTTCTGGCACTCGCGTGGAGCATGATGGTCCGGTGGTCGTGCTGGGTGATGTTAATCCCGGAGCGGAAATTATTGCTCATGGAAGTGTCATCGTCTGGGGAAGATTGCGCGGTGTGGTTCATGCGGGGGCGGCGGGAGATGAGACGGCAGTGGTTTGTGCTTTGGATTTATCACCGACCCAATTGAGGATTGCTGGCGAAATCGCCGTTTCCCCGCCACGGCGTGCTAAAATTCAACCAGAAATCGCAAGGTTGGTGGACGGTCGTTTAGTGGCCGAACCCTGGCAATCTGGATAGGATGGAGACATGACAGCAAAAGTCGTCACAATTACCTCGGGCAAGGGCGGGGTGGGAAAGACCACCTCGGTTGCAAATATTGCGGTTGCCTTGGCGAGCCGCGGCCAGCGAGTAGTCTGTATTGATGGTGACATTGGTTTACGCAATCTGGATGTCGTCTTGGGACTCGAGAATCGCATTGTCTATGATTTGGTCGATGTTATTGAGGGGCGCTGTCGGCTGCGCCAAGCGATGATACGGGATAAGCGTCTGCCCGAATTGTATCTTATTCCTGCTGCCCAGACGCGTGATAAGACGGCCGTCTCGCCAAGCGATATGATCCGCCTCTGTGATGAATTGCGTCCGGATGTAGATTGGATTTTGATCGATTCGCCTGCCGGCATTGAGCGTGGCTTTCGAAACGCGATTGCACCCGCTGACCGCGTGCTGGTGATTACCAATCCAGATGTATCTGCTGTGCGGGACGCTGATCGTGTTATCGGTATTTTAGATGCTGAGGAAAAAGGGCCGGTTTCCTTAATTATCAACCGCGTTAACTCCGATATGGTGCGTCGTGGCGAAATGCTTTCCGTGGAAGACGTGCTCGATTTGTTGGCGGTTCATCTGATCGGCATTGTCCCAGAAGATGAAAATGTGATTGTCGCTTCTAATCGCGGTCAACCTCTTTCCTTGGATGGAAAAAGCCGGGCAGGCGTGGCCTTTCAGAATATCGCTCGCCGCCTGATGGGCGAAGAGGTTCCCTTCTCGGAGCTTGAGACTCCTGGCTTGTGGCAACGTTTGCTTGGGAGGAGAAGATGATGAAATTCTTGCGTCGCTCCAAGAGCGCGGCGAGCGCGAAAGAACGCTTGCAACTGGTCCTCATCCATGATCGCACCGACCTGAATGCGACTGAGTTGGAAGCGTTGAAAGATGATTTGATTGCGACCATTTCTCGCCATGTTGCGATTGACCCCCTCGGCGTGGTTATCCATATTGCACAAGATGGCCGTTCGCAAAGACTGGTTGCCGATATCCCCTTGCGCAGTGCCAATCAGCGGCGGCGTTGATTTTGATCCAAAGCGATCGTGCTTGTCCTTCCGACGCGCCGGACAGATAAAACCGGCCTCAGTTCGAACGCGAGAAGTCGGCCACCTTGCGTTTTTCTGTCCCCTAAGGCAGATTTGACTCTTTGAATAGAATTCCGGATTTCGAGCAATTTATATGTTACGTATTGGCGTTTGGCGAAACTTCGATTTTCTGCTGTTGGGTTCGGTCATTATTGCTTTGGTGTTTGGTGTGACCATGATTCGCTCTGCGATTGCCGGCAACGAAACTCTGACAATTGTTGTCGAGCGGCAGATGATCTTTGGTGCAATTGGTTTTGGAATTCTCCTGCTTGTTTCCCTGATTGATTATCGTTTTTGGTCGGGTGTGATAGGCCCGATGTACACTGTGATTGTGCTCGCTTTAGGCGTTCTGAGGATTGTGGGCGGCACACGCTTCGGCGCTACCCGTTGGATTGAGACCGGCTTGATTTCCATTCAGCCGACAGAATTGGCGAAAATTGTCATCATTTTGGCTTTGGCGAATTATTTTGCCAAAACCGAACAACAACCCAAAAACCTGGTCTGGCTGCTCAAGAGTTTGGCCATTGCGCTTGGGGTGGCGATTTTGATTTACATTCAACCTAATTTGAGCAATGTCATTGTGACAATGGTCTTATGGCTGGCGCTCGCTTGGTTGGCCGGAATGCGCCTTCAACAGTTTATTGCTTTGGGGGTAGGAGTGGTGGCCCTTCCCTTTTTGCTTTTTCCGTTTCTACAACCCTATCAGCAGGACCGGATTATTAACTTCCTCGCTCCGGACCCCGAGGCCAGCTATGGCGCTACCTATAACGTATTGCAAGCGCTGGCCGCTCTCGGTTCCGGTGGACTTTTAGGCAAAGGCTATGGCTTGGGGACTCAAACGCAACTGCGCTTTATGAAAGTCCGCCATACCGACTTCATTTTTTCAGCTGTCGGCGAAGAACTCGGCTTCGTGGGGTGTCTCTTTGTTTTGTTGTTGCTTGGATTGATTATCTATCGCTGCTTGCGCGCGGCTCATCTGGCGCGAGATACGTTTGGTGCTCTGATTGCCTATGGCGTGGCTATTCTGATTTTCTTCCAAGCCTCGGTGAATATCGCCGTCAATTTGAATCTGATTCCGGTGACCGGTGTACCATTGCCGTTTATTAGCTACGGTGGGAGTGGTTTGGTTTCTTT
>JANWWB010000430.1 GCA_025056515.1 Anaerolineales bacterium | reverse complement strand
CAAGTTATTATTTGTAAATGGTCAGACTTCGTTGTCTCTCTGTTTGCTTTTGCAGGCAAAAAGCTATATCCTAGGGATAGGAGGTGATGAGCCTGGGAAGAGGTATCTAGAAGGAGTGCGTTTGTGCGTGAAACTTTCCTTACAGGATTTTCAGCAGCAGCGAGCATTTCTGGATCAGTTGTATAACTCGCTCTTGGTTTCGAGAGATTTGCTGCAGAGTTCTTCTAAATTTTCTTGAGTTTGTTGTATTTGTTGATAGGTAATGTCTGGGAGTACATCATGAAAAATTTTTCTCCCTCTGATTTTCAATGTGCTTGATCCTGATGATGTGGCGGCTAACCGTGCCGGTCGTCTTTCGGAAGCGCAGCTGCAGCGTCTGAATACCGCGATTGCCGGGAATCAGGGGTGTGTAGCGCTCTTTATTCTTCCGATAGCGGTTGTGTTTGGTTGTGTAGCTTTGTCAATGTTGGCTGAAGGGTGAGACAACCTCGCTCGCTTCATGTTGATGCTCCTCCCTGCTTGTGCAGCCGTCTTTCGTTATTGCTGGGGCAGGCCTATGGAATCTGTTCAGTGGGTTACGAAAAATTAACCGTGACCGGCAGAACAACGCCATTCGCCAGGGGCAAGGACGCGTGGCCTTCGATCGAAATAGATACTGTTTCGATGCTGATGGTCGACGGCTTAAGTTGGCCGTCCCATACCATACCAGGAGGCCTGTTGCCCGGCGGTTTATACCGTGTCTTTTACCTGGAAGAAAGTGGGGTTGTGCTTTCGGCGGAGGAAGTCTTTTCCCCTAGTCCGGCGCAGGTGCGCGCTGCGCTCAACGGAATTTTGGCGCAGGCTAGCGGTTTCACCTTGGATGACCTAGAAGCCAACCGCAGAGGCGAACTCACTTCTGCTCAGCGCATGAAACCGCTTGGACAAATGCTGATTGGCATTGTGATGATAGTGTTCGCTTTGACTTTGATCGGTGTTTTGTATTTCTCGGTCTGGCCGGAGTTGCAATCGGAAAACAGCAGCTTGATTCCTCTGTTTATCTTCGTATTTGTTTTTGGCTTCATTGGTTTGTTTGGGGTTCGGACTGCGCTCGCTGGCCTGCTCGACTTACTTTTTGCTTTTCTCAAGCAGGTACGAGGGGTAGAGCGCCGAGAAGAACACCTCAGGGGTCATCGGAGTCGTTCTCGGGTTTATTCGTATGTCATTGGTGGTCAAAGATTCAAGGTCAGCTCACAGGCATACAATGCGCTGGTGGAAGGATTAGAGTACTGTATTTACTATCTCCCACACACCTATAAACTGCTCTCGATAGAGGTCAAGGAGATCGCCTAAGTTAGCTTATCCTCATTTCACTGGGGTTGGATAAACCAGTATGCCCCTTTTCTATGACAGTTGTCCTTTAGAACAGAAAGGTGTACTATCGAGGCTTCTTTGTCAACAGTCGACAAGTCAACATATCCTTTTCCGGCATAGCACCCAACGTGGGGGAGAATGGAACTGATTTCATCCGACCGTGTAGCTTTTCGAAGCTCAAGCGGTAACCTTGTGCGCTGGGAAGCCCAAGCGTTTTTGATGAAAACCCCTTGCGGCCGGAACTTAAGTTGGGCGCTCATGGGGCCGGAAACGTTCCAGCCCACTGCCAAGACAGTATCGTTTAGGGCCGGATATGAGTGGTAATGTATTGCAATCAAAGAGGTCACTTCTCCGTTTCATTCAACTAGAGGTGGGAGATTCGCAAGGGGTGTTGCCGCCGCTTCTGCTTTGTTCTGCACTGCGGATGACCAAAACAAAAAACTCTCTTCATTGTCACCGGAAAGGATGTGAAAATGAATGTGCATCAGCAAACCATCTGGCTTCGTCTGGGGATTGGGGTTCTTCTTGCCGCTCTCAGTGCCTTCCTGCTGACCCTCTCTTTCCCACCCTATGGGTTCTGGCCGCTTATCTGGATAGCCTTCATCCCCATGCTTTTGGCCCAGTTTCGCGTTCTGCCGCCCAAACTATCCAGCCTGGCCTCTGCTATCGCTATGGGCGGCTGGTTGGGCACCTACTTGACCCCTATCTTCGCTGGAAGTGGTCTCACCATTACCTGGCTGCCGCTCCTCATCGCCGGCATCAGTTACCTGGCCGATAGCGGCGTGCGCGCTTTCCACGAGCGCACCGGCTACCGCTGGTTCGTCCCCTATGGCGCGCTCAACTGGGTGGGCTTTGAGATGATTCGTGGCTTCATCCCGATTATGGGGACGTGGGGGTTTGTCGCCAACACCCTCTACAGCCAGCCCTGGTTCATCCAGCCGGTGAGCATCTTCAGCATCTTCGGCCTGGGACTGATCATCATGTTTATCAATTTCGGATTGGGCCTGGGCGCGCTCTATCTCTTTGACTGGCACTGGAGGATGGACCCGGATATCCCGCCCCTAGCCGGGCGGTCGGTGCGTGGCTGGATTCTGGGCGTACTGGCTGCGCTGGTCGCTTGGACCGGTCTCAGCCTGGCCCTCTTCCGCACCCCCACCACCCCCACCGTCCGCGTCGCTGCGCTGCACTACGACGCAGGCACAGTCCCCTGGAGTGCAGTGGACAAATTCAGCGCACTCACCCGACAGGCGGCTCAGGACGGCGCCCGTATCGTTGTCTGGCCCGAAATCGCCATCCAGGGCGATCCACAGGTGACAAACACTGACAACTTCCGCCAACTGGCCGCCGAGACGGATACCTACCTGGTCCTGGGTTACATCGCCCCGATGACCGAGCAGACCTGGCGGAACGAGACCACCGTCCTGGCGCCGGACGGCCGTTTCCTGGGCGTCTACGGCAAGGACCACCCGATGACCTTTGCTGGGGAACAGAGCCCGACGCGCGGGACCTATCCGGTGTACGACACCCCAATGGGTCGCCTCGGTACCATCATCTGTTACGACCTGGACTTCACCGATACGGCCCGCAAAATCACCCGCAACGGCGCGCAACTCATTCTGGTGCCGTCCCATGACTGGCCTCAAATCGGCGCCAAGCACTACACCCATCTGGTCTTCCGCGCCGTGGAGAACCGCGTGAGCATGGTCAAAGCCGATAATAGCGGCAATGATTCGGTCATCATAGACCCGTATGGACGCATCATTGCCTCCGCAGTCACCATTGGCGGCGACCGGACCGGTCAGGCAGTGATCGCCGATGTCCCCCTGGGCACGGGCGATTCCCTGACCGTCCGCCTAGGAGATTGGACCGGCTGGATTGCACTGGCAGGAATGGCCTTTTTTACGATCTACGATCCTGTGACGAAAGCGAGAGCAAAACACAATACCACACCTGCTGCACCCTTAAACTAGGTAGCAGTATACTGTCCTGTTGCAAGGAGGCAAAATCTCCTTTTTTGCGAGACAACATAGCCGCCGATGCAACCTCTGCCTACTCTGGGAGACTGTATTTGAGTCATGGCAAGGGCATCTTTGTAGCGGTCAACATGAGATTGTCGCTCAGGTTGGTACCTCTTTTGTAACGGCTGTCCAAAGTTCTTTAGGAACATGGTTCCAATTCAAGATTGACTATCTCTACTATCGATAAAGCGAGATTGTCTTTTCTCACTCATTTCGGTGTTTAGACACATGACTTGGAATGCGGAAAACAAGGATTGTGTCTGTTGTTCTAGTATGGGCAGAAGGTTATTTACTTGCCTTGAAAAGATGATTGCTATCGTGACCGGTTACGAGCGGGCTTGTTGCCAAGAAAATGCGGAGGACATCCTCTGGCTTCTTGGGGTAACAACCATGCGCTCTTGCTCAAGCGCCGAGTTCGTGCGAATTCTGATGGAAATGTTAGCTCATAAACGGGCTTTCAAACATTTCAAGGCGACTCGTTTTATGTGGCGTCAAATGTTTAGACTCTCCCTTTGTGCTCACAAGCGGATGACGCTTCCACAATACTCACATTGGATGCTTTCTTGGCCACGCAAAATCACAACGTCAAGCGTGGCACCACAGGACGGGCATTCGGTCGGGGCAGATTTGATTTTTTCGATGACTTTTTCGTCAATTGGAACGACGCGCTCTTGATCAAATTCTTTTGACCTTGCTCGATTGAGCCATCCCTGCCAGAGGGTGCAATCCTGCCAGATGTGGAATTGAAGGTTGGAATACGGAGCACCAGGCTGGAAGCGAATGTGAATATGGTCTTCGTTCTTCAAGAAGCCAGCCTTGCTCGTTGTGACTGTATCTACAAGCGCCACAGGAATCTCAATGAGTAACCTTTGAACTTTTTGTTTCTCGGTTGCGATAAAGAGCACTTTTTTGGTTGTAATCTCCTCTTTCTGTTCAAAGAGGATTCGCTGATCGGTCAGGAAGAGCACGCCCTTGGGGTCGTCTTTCTGCTCTTGGCCCATCCGGCACCAGACGGCCTTGACCGCGGCAATGCCTGCCTCGGTCGGGAGCAATTGGAACGAAGCTTCGGCCAGCTGGGTGAGCATATACTCGATGTCTGCAAGGCGGCGGGCTAGCTGAAAGACAGTTTGCGCAAACGCATCGTACATTCCACGGATGCTTTGTTCTGCCGCCGAAATTTTGTCCTCTAGCATTTCTATGTTCGTTTTCAGGCTCATCAGCAGGGGGCGCGCCGCGGCCGGGTTGGAGGCAACGGCATTGAGCTGCATCATTTGCATTTCGATAGGACGCAAAGAAGCCTGCAAGGAGTTGGATTGTAAAGTCAATTGCTGTTGTAGGCTGGGTTCGAGGGTTTGCCATTGTTTGACTAAAGCCTCAGCTTGGCTTTCTAACCCTTTTTCAAAGACATATCCGCGAGAGCGTCCGCTAGCAAGGCGTGGTAAGAGACCGTTTAGCTGGGTATGCAGGTCTTCGAGGGAGTCTCGAAGCGAGTTCAGACGGA
>JANWWB010000313.1 GCA_025056515.1 Anaerolineales bacterium | reverse complement strand
TCGCGATCATCAGACCACCATTTCTATCGGCGGGAGCGTAAGCGGCTCGAACATTGTTGTTGGGAATAACAATATAGTCGGCAAAGTGGCAGAGGGTTCATCGCTTTTTCTCCCGGTCTATGATGCGATTAGTCGCTCGGCGCGCTCATCTCAAGACAAAGCCGACCTGACCGCCGAAGTCCAGGAAATTGAAGCTGCTATCGCTCAGCCACAGGTGGATGAATCTTGGTTGGCTCGTCGTCTGCGCAACCTTAAAAAAATGGCTCCTGACATCGCCGAAATCGTGCTGGCTGCGCTCTCTGGGCCAGGAGCAGTTATCTCAACGACAGTGAAGAAAATTGCCGAGCGGGCGCAGGCAGAGTAAAACCGGAGGCGAAGGATCATCAAGAGACGAGCGAGGGCAAGAGTACAACTTGCTTTGTGTTCAGACAGGCAATTTGGATGCTCTAGGCTCTGTTGCAAAGATCTGTAAAACTGAAAACACCTGCGTCCTGATGAGACTTTGAAGACGAACAAGCCCTGGCCCCGTGCTAGACGACGAAGGCCTCCACTGGGAGACCGTTTCGGCGGCTGCGCCGCCTCGCAGTGACACAATACCCTAGGTTTGCAATACAGCAGATGCTCTATCCTTTGGGTGGTGAGTCCACTTGTGAATATTGAAGCTCGCCTTGCCCTCTTTCCCAGCTCTACTCGTATCATCGCTGACCGTTTGTTCATCGGCGGCTGTGATATTGAGCAGCTGGCCGAAGAGTACGGCACGCCGCTCTATGTGTATGACCGTGCCGAACTGGACCGAGCCGCGAGTCTCTATCGCCGCGCCCTGACCGAAACCTGGCCAGGCGCCTGGAGCGTGACATACGCCGGCAAAGCGTTTTTGAACCCTGTCATTGCCCGTTGGGCCGCCGCGCAAGGCTTTCGGGTAGATTGCACCGGCGCAGGAGAAATCGGGATTGCCGTTTATGCTGGTTTATCCCCTGCCCAGATACTGGTGCATGGCGTCAACAAAACAAAAGAAGATTTACAGTCCGCGCTGCGCCATGCTGGAATAATCGTGGTGGATAATCTCTCGGAATTGCGCAAGATCGCCTGTCTGGTCAAGGAGAGCAAAACGCTCCCTGATTTGTGGTTGCGTTTTCAGCCAGGCTTGGCCGTACAGACACACCATGCAGCTACACAGACCGGTCACGAGGGCAGTAAGTTCGGCATGAACGAGACACAAATCATCGAGGCCGCCTCCTTTTGTCGCGAACACGGCCTGCGGCTTTGTGGCATCCACTTTCACCAGGGATCACAGTTCCGTGACCCGGCTCCGCTCCAACCTGCCATTGAAAAAGCGCTCGATTTGGCTCAAGAAATCGGATGGAAAGGCGAATGGCACTTTTCGCCTGGTGGCGGCTGGGGAGTGGCTTACCACGAAGACGATTTACCCCAGCCGGATATCTGGGAATACGTTCGTGCTGTGACCGATTGGACACGCCAGGCATGCAGGCAGCGCAGGATGGAACTGCCCCACCTGCATCTTGAACCCGGTCGAAGTCTCGTGGCGCGTGCTGGAGTCGCCATCTATCAGGTGGGGACGATCAAACATATTGGCGGTCGCACCTGGCTGTTGGTAGACGGCGGCATGGCCGACAACCCGCGCAAAGCGCTCTACGGGGCGCGTTACTCCTGTCTACCAGTCACCCGGTTGACGGGAGAGGCCACCCAAACGGTCTCGATTGCCGGACCCTATTGCGAAAGCGGTGATATTCTCATCGAAGAGATTACGCTTCCGGCCCTTCAGGAAGGAGAACGAATCGCGATCCCGGTCAGCGGAGCGTATCAACTCAGCATGGCCAGTCACTACAATGGGGCGCGCCGCCCAGCCGTTTTAATGTTGGAAAACGGTCGGGCACATCCCATGCTGTCTCGTGAGACCATAGACGACTTCATCCGCCAGATGCATGCCTGAAACCAGCCATGACGAAACGGCACAAGCAAGTAAGTCGCCCTTCTCGGAGAAACGCCTGTTTGACCGTACTTTTGGAGTAGCTCCCACTCCAACTCAACCGCTTCAAGTATACGCAGCAAACCGAACTTGGTGAGGTCTTGATTTTGTCCGAGTCGGTCATCCTTGGGGGAGTGGTTTACTCTTGGATGTTCCGTACAGTCTGATACACGGTGCGTTCCGCTCTTGTCCTCATGCCTTCTCAGCGACTCGGCCGTTTTCCTACACGGACTCTGCCCCTCGTCTTCGTCTTTCCTTCATGTCCCTATCGCCGAAATCAATCTCTTACTTGGACCAAGAGTTATACAACTCTGCGCAGCTGTCTTCAGTGATAGACAATTCAGGATCAAGGCGATCTTGCTCTGTTGCAAGATTCGGAAACTCAACAGGTATCGTTTTATGAGCCTTCCAAGACAGCAAAGCCCTGGCCTCGCGCTAGACGACAAAGCCCTCTGCATGATCTGGATGCTTCAGCGGCTGCAACGCCTCCCAGTGACAGGACATTCTATGTTTGCAACATAGCAAGGCAATCTCTTTATCGAGATGAAAACGCACAGCGAAAGCCAATACGGTCATTCCTACCATTGGGTAAACTCCAATAGCGATAGGCGGAACGGATCGCATTTTCGTCACTGACCCATGCCCCACCGCGCAGCACGCGCCCCCGTCCATTTACAGGACCACTTGGATTGCGGGTGGGAGAGAAGCGGTAATAGTCCGCTGCATACCAATCCGCCGTCCATTCCCACACATTCCCAGCCATGTCCACACACCCATACGGGCTATCCCCCTGCGGGCTATACCTACCAACCGGCGTCGTACCTTCCCCAAAGCTCAACGCTCCAGGTGCAAAATTGCACATATTCTTCGACGGTCTCTTATACCCCCACGGGTACATACGTCCATCCGTCCCACGCGCCGCTTTCTCCCACTCTGCTTCTGTCGGTAGCCGTATCTTCTTTCCGCTCACCCGACTTAACCACTCACAAAATGCAACCGCATCATCCCAGGAAACGTTCACCACCGGATGATCTTCTTTGCCTGAAGGAACACAACCATTTTTCCAATGAGAGGGAGACTGCCAACCCGTTGCACGTACAAAAACTTCATACTGCCGATTGGTCACCGGTGTCTTCCCTATCCAGTACTCGTCCAAATACACCTCATGCTGCGGATGCTCATCTGGATGGCCATCTCCCTGTGGGCTACCCATCGGGAACGGCCCAGCAGGCACACATACAAAGAGAATACTTACGCTAGCTCCAAGTGAGATCATCCTCTCCTTGCTTGAGACCGCATGTACGACATATTGTCCCTCAGACTCTTCCCGAAGACCGGTCATCTGGTCACCTAGCGTTTCAACAGGCACAGATCGATCTATTCCCAACTGCTTTATACCCACACTCCCCTGCCTCGCCGGCGTTTTACCGGCTTCCCCAACAGCACCGACTGCTTTCGCAGCCATCCATAACTGCCCAATCACCAACGCCATCACCATTGCCAAAATCACCTCCCCCATTCCACGATACCGCTCACCCACATCCTCGGCCAGCATCCTCAACAACACCTTTTCCACCACTTCCGGCAGCTCAGGAACAAACTTGGTCGGAGGTAGTAGTTGTGCATCACCTTGCAAAGGCCTATGCCCGGTGATTATCTCATACAACACCATCCCCAACCCATACACATCATCCGCCACATCTACTCTGCCCCCTATCAGTAGCGATTCTCTATCCCAATCCGCAACTTGGTCAAAGCCGAAGCTATCTAATACAGCCTCACCATCCTCCCTAAACAAAATCGCCGAAGGTTTTAGGTTGCCGTGCACAATCCCCTGCCTATGAGCATATTCCAAAGCACGGGCGAGCGGAAGCAACAGCCGTAAAGCTTCCCGCCACGGCAAAGGCTTGCCAAGGCGTGTCTCGAGCGTCCCACCCCCAAGGTAAGGCATCACCAAGTAGAGCATACCTTCCTGTTCACCGTAATCAATCACCAACGCAATATTAGGGTGGATCAGACGAGCACGAGCTTTGACTTCGCACTCCAAGCGCTCAAAGACAAACTTCAAATAGCCGTGAGCACAGCAGTCAGTGTATAGCACTTTGACGACCACATTGCAATTCAGACGTGTATCATAGGCCTTGTAAATGGTCACATGGCCACTTTGACCAAGCTGCTCAAGAATTCGATAACGTCCAAGGAAACGACCTATCATGTCTGTCATAGCATATGCCTCCACAACAACTTTGGTGAGTTGTCCTAAGTATGATTAACAGGAAAAACAGAGGCTGACAAACTAAGAAGCTTGGCATATATCACCATCCCGGCGAGAGAAAACGCTACCACCAAGTCCAACCCCATGCTATTAGAGCTACCACCAATGCCGAGAAGCGCAGAGAGGGATCCATAATTGTTCGAAAACGGTCCTATTTTATTATAACGGTCGAAACAATTAGAATATAACTGGTATCCTGACAAAATTGCGCGTTAAACAAGACTTTTCCTCTATTCATCGTACTAGCATAGCAAAATACAACAGAATACCAAAGCAGGATGATACAACCTGGTTGTCCTGTTAAACAGATACCAGTGACACGATGCCCTCTGTTTGCAATAAGGCAAACCTGACTCTCAGATGTGCGCCAGTGGAGGTTGATATGCGCATTCTCTCGCCCTCTCTCCCATCGAACGGTCTTAGCCGCCGCGACTTTCTCAAACTTGCTTCGCTGGCAGGAGGCGCGCTGGCGCTGGTCGGCTGCGGACAGGGGCGCACGGCTTTCACGCCTGTTGCTTCTGACTCCGCCTCGCCTGTCTCCCCGTCCGAAACGCCTTCGCCTCCTCCGCTCACAGAAACGGCCTTCCCCTCCCCACTGCCTAGCGAGACGCCCGCACCTTCCCCGATGTCCGCAACCGAATTTCTCCCGCCTGTTGACGGCAGTTATGCCTTCTATGCCCTACCAGAACCGACGCTGCCCGCCCAGGTCTCCCTGATGCAGGCCTTACGGGAGCGCCGCTCACGCCGCGCCTTCCGCTCCGATGAACTATCCGTCCCACTCATTGCCGCCCTGTTGTGGGCCGGTTTTGGTGTCAACCGCCCAGACGGCAAACGCACCGCACCTTCGGCGTATAATGTGCAGGACATTGACATCTATCTCACTGTCGCTCAAGGCCTCTTTCGCTACGACGCCCCTGCTCACCGGCTGATTCCTATCCTGCCCGATGACCTGCGCCCCTTCACCGGAACACAGGGGTTTATTGCTGCGGCGCCGCTCACGCTGGTTTATGTCTCTGACCACCGCCGCATGGACGCTTCGGACGAGGAACGCTTGCAGTGGTCGTGGGCGCACAGCGGTTGCATTGCCCAAAATGTCTATCTGGCCTGCGCCGCGCTGGGGCTGGCAGTCGTTGTTCGCTCTACGCTGGATCGCACCGCGCTGGCCAAACGCATGAACCTGAACGCCTCCCAACACATCACGCTGGCGCAAACGATCGGATATCCTGCATGAGCGATTCCTTGGACGTCAACCCGCCTCCCCTGCTCTGCGACCAGATGCTGACCGGCGACCCGCTCTACGCTTCGCAGAGAGAGTATCAGGGCAAAATCATCAGCTTTTGCGCTCACTCTTGTCTGTTTGATTTCCCAGGAGACCCAGAGAGTTTTTCTCTTCTCCCTCTTAGAGCGGAGGCCGGTCGTGTGCCCGCCTCTGCCCTTCTGATCGGTAACGTGCATCCATACCTCGAATACCAACATGGTTTTTCACCACGGAGATACAGAGTCGCGGAGTTTCTTGACGTCATTCTCCGTGCCTTTGTGGTTCACTCACGGACTTTTTGCAGTAGACTTATATAAACTGATTATGTGGCCATTCGACTCTCAAACGAACGGAACAACTGTGCAACTATGACAACATCAGACAGCTTACCCAAAAATGTTTTGCTCGGTGGTCTGGAAGGCGGCGGGACAAAATTCGTCTGCGCTGTGGGAACCGGCCCGGGTGACATCCGCGACGAAATTCGCTTCCCGACCACCACGCCCGAAGAGACACTTGCCCGCGCCATTGCATTCTTCCGTCAGCACAAGCCCGCCGCCATCGGCATCGCTTCGTTTGGCCCGGTGGACCTGAACCCTGCTTCCCCTTCCTTTGGTTTCATCACCACCACCCCGAAACCCGGTTGGGCGCATACCGATGTTTTGGGCGCGTTCCGCCGCGCCTTCGATCTCCCTCTCGCCTTTGAACTGGATGTCAACGCCGCTGCTATCGGCGAATATACCTGGGTCCCTGAAAACCGTGCCCTCAACTCGCTGGTGTATTACACCATCGGCACCGGCATTGGCGCAGGCGTCATCGTCAGCGGGCAAATCATCCACGGGCTAACGCACCCGGAGGCTGGGCATGTGCGCCTCCCTCATGATTGGAGTCGGGACCCCTTTGCTGGAATCTGCCCTTTCCACGGGGATTGTTTTGAGGGGTTGGCTTCTGGTCCGGCGCTTGCCGCTCGTTGGGGTCAGGCCGCCGATTCGCTTCCGCAAGAGCATGTGGCTTGGGATTTAGAGGCCGGTTACATTGCTGCTGCGCTGGTCAACACCATCCTCCTTCTCTCACCGCAGCGCATTGTGCTAGGAGGGGGTGTCATGCAACAAGACCATCTTTTTCCGCTCATCCGGCAAAAAGTAAAGGCGTTGCTTAACGGTTATGTGGCCTCACCGTTGTTCGAAGGCGACCTGTCCGGATATATTGTTCCCCCTTCGCTGGGCAATCGCTCGGGTGTGCTAGGGGCTCTCGCCATAGCGCAGCGGCTCATCCAATCCTAACTTGGAGCGGAGCGCCTGTTGCTTATCGAATCGTGACCGTCTAGACTCGCTCCTGGTAGAGGGAAAAATTGCCTAGATTTTTGCCGTTTTCAGCGGAAGGCGAACGAGGGCGTGTTTCGGTCGGGAAGAAGGGAAATGGCTTTATTGGTTCAAGGAGAAGATGTCCACAATGCGTAAACA
>JANWWB010000166.1 GCA_025056515.1 Anaerolineales bacterium | reverse complement strand
ACTCTGCGAGCAACGACCGGTGCTACATACGCAATCTCCTTGCGTTCTCCTGGAACAGGAGCGGTAGGGGGTGGTGCAGATGTCATAGGTGCAGCTTGGGGCGTGGGCGCAGCGCTTAGACGGGTCAAGTCACCAGGGTCGCCGACTTTGGCGCGTGCTTCGCTGTAGAGCCGCGACATCTGCCCCTGAATGCGAATGAAGGACATCGCTTTGGCAGTATCGCCGCTGAAGGAGAGCTTGCCGCTGGTGGCGGCCTTTGTGGCGTTGACCCGTCCGGTGAACATACCATCCAAGATGTCGGCGGCCATTTTGAGTTTGACATCGGCCTCGCGCGGTGGATTGCCAAGGCCGGCATCTGCTTTCCCGTTGACGAAGGAGAGATAGAAGACCTGGTCGAGGTCTTTGACCGTGAAAGAAAAGATGACATTCTTGCCTTTGGCAAATTCGGCCAACTCGGAATCGGAAGCGATGCGAGCAGTGAATTCATTGAGAATGGCGATCATTTTTTGGCGGATATCATTTGTGTTCATGATTTGTACCTTCTCTGCGAGGGTATTGGTCGGTTGCAAGACGGTCGAAGCCGGAGATGCTTTTTCTCGGTGAGCGGATGCTTCCAGATCAGTAACGCCTGGACCAGGCACAGCGCGGCGTTGGCGCAGTCCGGCTTCGTCTTGTCGGCGCGGGCCGCTCCAAGAGAATGTCTCCATCACCTTTGGGTTGAGCAGATACTTTGGGCGGCGTCCCGTCAACAGGTGGGTCAATTCGTCCACGATGATTTCACCTTGGTGAGCGGCAACCTGCTGGGTGTTGCCGCCGATATGAGGCGTGGCAATCACATTCGAGAAGGCCAAGAGCGGGTCATCGGCCGCGGGTGGTTCAACCGGAAAAACGTCCGTTGCGTAACCGCCCAATTTGCCGGAACGGAGCGCCTCGAGCAGAGCCGCTTCGTCCACCAGAGCAGCGCGGGCAGTGTTAACCAAGAACGCCCCGGTCTTCATGCGGGCGAAAGCGGCGGCGTTGATCATCCCGCGCGTCTCATCGGTGACCGGGGTGTGTAGGCTGATGAAATCGCTCTCGGCCAGCAGCCGTTCCAGGCTGACCTTTTCGGCGCCCAGACGTGTGATTTGCTCTTCGCTCAGGAAGGGATCGTAAATGAGCAGGCGCGCTCCAAAAGGCAACAGGCGGGCGGCGACCTTTTGTCCAATCGCTCCGCCGCCAATCAGGCCGATCGTCTTGCGCCAGAGTTCGATGCCCAGGAATTCCTCGTGTGCTTGGCCCATGCGTCCCAAGTCGCCGGCCTCCCCGCCGGGCTGGCGCAAGAAGGCCGAGGCCGGCTGGAGTTTGCGCGCCAGCATAAGCATAAAAGCGATGGTTAGGTCGGCGACAGCGTCGGCGTTGCGGGCAGGCGTGTTGACAACCGCCACGTTGGCCAGGGTGCAGGCCTCCAGGTCAATGTTGACCGGGTTGCCGCGGCAGACCACAATCATACGCAGCTCAGGGAGTTCAAGCAGTGCCGCAGCGTCCACGATGTCCACTTCGGTGACGAAGACTTGATAGCCTTTCAGGGCCTGTATTAGGTCATCGCCTGTAAGCAGGAGCCCTTCTGTACGATAGGGTTTGTAGGTGACCTCGCCGATTTGACGTAGGCGCTGCAGAGCACTTTCGTCCACTTCGGCACTAACGTAGATGCGAGGGTGAAAGATAACCGGCGAGACGCTACTGGCCTGTTCGCTACCTTGCATGGAATCGAGCATGGCTTCGACCAGTTGACCGGCGGCGACCGTGTCTGCCGGACGACGCGCTTTGAGTAAGTCAAGCCAGCCGGTGTACAGGCGCTGATACTTGTCCGAGTCGGGACCGGGTTGGTGCAAACGGGCGTTGCGTTCGAGCGACCGTGCCCCGGAGGCCAGGTCTCGGAACAAACCGGCTCCTACCCCGGCGCAGATGGCCGCGCCCAGGGCGGTCGCTTCGACCGAAGCGCTGACTTGTACCGGCAAGCCCAACACATCGCTCAGCAGGCGCGTCCAGAGGGCACTGCGGCTTATGCCGCCGGTGACTTGGACTTTCTCCACGCGAACGCCGCTGACGGCGAAAATCTGCTCGAGGTTTGCACGCACGGCGTAGGCCATTCCTTCCAGGACAGCGCGGGCGAGGTCGGCGCGGGCTTCGGGGGCTGTGCGGGCGGTGACGGCGGAAAAAGTCAGAGTGTCAATGGGCAAGCTCATGGCAGCGGCGTTAAAGACTGCCGCCCCGATGGTCGAGACCATGCCGTGCGCTCCGGCTTGCGAGGCTTCCGCCTCGGCCACCAGCCGGGCGACCGGATTGGGAGAGTCCGGAAAGAGCAAGCGCGCCAGCCATTCCAGCGTCGCGCCCATCTGTCCGGCGTTGCTCTCCAGAACATACAGGCCGGGCAGAATGTGCAAGCCGGTCCATAAGTTCATTTCCGGCGCGAAGATCGGCTGCGCCGTCACCAACTGGACAGGAGTCGTGGTGCCGGTAATCACGCCGATTTGACCAGCGGCGAGGACACCTGCTCCAAGCAGGCCACATTGCGTGTCCGGTCCACCAACTGCTACAGGGAGGCCGGGCAGCAATCCCAAATCGGCGGCGGCCTCTTTGGTGAGTCTGCCCAGTCTTGATCCGGCGGCTTTCAGCGGGGGGAATATCTTCTCCGGAAGGCCAAGCGATTTGAGCAAAGAGGTTGACCATTTGCGCGTCTTCAGGTCGAGCAACAGGCTTTCTCCGGCCTGGGCGTATTCGCCGGCTACCTCGCCGGTCATCCGGTATCCAACCCAATCACTCAGACTCATCGCCGCCACAGTCTCATGGAAGACATCCGCTTGGTTCTCCTTGAGCCAGAGCAAGCGGGCGCCGAGGAAAATGGGATTGGGAAAATGACCGTTCAAGCGGTAAATTTCCTCGCCTCGCTCGGCGGCTAACTGCATCGCTTGGGCCGAGGCGCGCGCATCGCGGTTGGGCGTCATCCATAGGACGCGTCCGCGGCGGTCGAGTGCCACCGTGGTGTGGCGCATGCTGGCCGCGGCAATTCCTGCCACCTGTGAAGGTTGGACGCCGGCCTGTTGCAGGACTTCGCGTGTCGTCTCACATAGGACAGCCCACAAGGTATCAGGGTCCATGCGGTAGGCAAAGCCGCCGGCCTCAGGGTCGGGAAGAGCTGCCCAGGGGCGGAAGACGCTCCAGGTTTGACCGGTTTCGGTGTGGACAAGCAGGCAGCGTCCGCCTCCACCACCTAGGTCTAGTCCCATTAAGTATGTTTTCATCCGGTCTCCTCTCTTATCGACTTATCAAGCTCTTGATCGCTTGCCAACGTTCTTTCCAAGTGCCGAACAGCAGCAAGATGAGTGCTCGGACAAAGCTTACTTTCTTCTGGGAATAGGGGAATCCCATCAATTGACCGCCCAAGCGCGGCCAGGAGATGTGTTGCCAGACGACCATCTCGCTCAGGCCTTCCTCGCCGCGCGTCTTACCGTAACCGCTGGCCTTACAACCACCCCAACCGATCTCGGCATGACCGGAGGCTGTGCCGTGGTCGTTGAGGGCGGCGTCACCAACTTCCAGACGGGTTAGCAGTTGACGACCGCGGCGTAGATCGCGCGTCCAGATGCTGGCAGTCAGTCCATAAGGGCTGGCATTGGTCAGGCGAATAGCCT
>JANWWB010000147.1 GCA_025056515.1 Anaerolineales bacterium | reverse complement strand
TCACTTGATAACACTCCTCGACCAAAGGAAGCAGAGGGAAGGTTGTTAGATGAAACTGAACACGCCCCGATTCTAAGCGTGCTAGGTCCAGAAAAGAAGAGGCAAGGGTGTTGAGTCGTAAGGTCTCGGCATGAATGCCCTTTACAATCTGTTGACGCTGTTGTTCAGAAATCTCCGGGCGCAAAAGCAAATACGTAGAAGCGCTAATCGAAGCCAGAGGCGTACGCAGTTCATGTACAAACTCGGCAATCAAGTCGGATTGTTGGAACAGTCGAGCGTTTTCAATTGCCACTGCCGCTTGTGCTCCCAAGACAAGCAACAAATCTTCATCGGACTGGGTAAATTCTCCGCCACGTTTATTGATGGCTTCCAGCACGCCAACAACTTTATCTTTGGTGATGAGGGGTACACCCAACAAGGAGACAGTCGCGAAGCGAGTGACATTTTCCACTTGCTTGAAGAAACGGGGGTCATCATGAGCATTCGCAATCCGCGCCGGACGACGATTCAGAACGATCCACCCTGCGATACTTCCCTCCAGCGGAACCACCAATCCCCGCATCGTTTGCAAGTCAAGATTAGTAGCAACTTGAAAATTGAGCTGACGTGCAACATCATCATACAGAAGGATAGAAGCGGCTTCTGCATCGGTGATTTCGGTCGCAGCGCAGATAATACGTACGAGCAGATTGTCTAGGTCTAGCGTAGATGCCAAATCACGCGCAATGTCTGTTAGGCGTTTGTAACGAGCGAGAAGCTTAGCAGGCTCAGCAACCATATGGGGAACACGAGAAGGATGGTTCATCACAAAAAGTTTATCCGATCCAGGTCGAAAGGATTACTTCTTTTCTGACTTCTTGCGCTCTAGAGCGATTACTGCGGAAGCCATTTTCGCAAATTGTTGCGCCGTGAGACTTTTGGGATCCACTCTTGAGAGAGGCATACGCATACGCGAAGCCATATACACGAGTTCTGGGGCCGGCGTGACAGTCACCAAAACCGGGCGGCCTAATTCCTGTTCCACTTGTTGTAAGGGCAAATTCGTATCAGAACGCGCCCGACTGACAATTACAGGAAAGATATCACTATCCGACAAGGGAATACCTAATTCATTCAACTCTTTCAAGAAGATACGGCTATGAAGAACGGAGTTCTTGACCGGCTCTATGACAAACATCAAGGCCTTACACAAGGGAAGCAATTTCTGGGCTAAGGGCGTCAAACCGGCGCCCAAGTCAAGAACAAGATAACGACCGATGTAGCTCAACCGTTTGACCAAATTTTCAAAAGCGGTTAACAACTGGACAAGACCTGCATCTCTCGGTTGGACGGTCCCACATAAAATTTGTAAGCCGGTCTCGTGAACAAAAAGTTTTTGCTTTAACTCTTGGTGCGAAAGGGCGTTGAGATTGGTCTGCAGAAGAGTCTTGAGGGTATCGGTATCGGGAATCCCCAAGTCAAAAGCCAAGGTGCCCATCCCAGGCCGCAATTCGGCGATCAGCACCTCTTGATCGCCAGCTTGCCGGAGGGCTTCGGCCAAGTTGAGCGCCACGGTCGTCACACCCAGGCCCCCACGAGCGGCAATCACTCCGACGGTAAATGCAGACTTTTGAGAGGCAAGAGGTGCCGTTTCTTTGGTTTTCTTGAACCGCGCCAAGAGCGCTTTCACATGCGCCAACAGTTCTGCCGGATGTGTTGGTTTAGTCAAGTAGTCATCTGCACCGGCTTCAAATCCTTGAACTTTGTCATCTAACTGGCTCTTGGCGGTAAACATCAGAATTGGAATCGAAGCCGTGCGAGGATCGGCGCGCAATCGTCGCGCCACTTCGTAGCCATCCATTTCCGGCATCATGACATCAAGCAAGATGACATCCGGAATCTCCTCCAAGGCACGCGCTAAGCCATCTTGCCCGTTATTGGCCGCTACAATTTGATAGCCCTGCTTTTGAAGCATCAAACCAACCAATTTCAGCGTATCAACATCATCATCGATGATTAGAATTTTATCCGGCATAAAGGCACCTCATCAGTTAAGAGCTTTCTCACAGTCTAGCACAAAGAGGCCAGTCAAGCAAGAATCAGTTCGAGAGGAGGACTTCTTGCAAATACTCTGTCACACAAAGATCTCGAAAACTTCACCTCCCTGCGTAGTTGAAAAAAAGACTCCGCACAAGGCGGAGTGAACTGTCGGGGCGCCGGGAGTTGAACCCGGGACCTCTTGCACCCCATGCAAGCGCGCTAGCCGGACTGCGCCACGCCCCGAAAAGCAGGCGGTATTATAGTCGCAATTTAGAAATCTGACAATAATTTCGCCGAAGTTCGTATAAAAATCCAAATCGTTGTTGTAGGGTAAAGCGCTCATCATGGCAGATTGCGCGGACGGCAACAAGCCTTTTGCCAAATCCGCGCAATCTGCGCTTTCATCCTTGAGTTCGAGTTTGCCCGAACCTCGTGCCAACCCTTAAGAACCCTTCTCTTCTGGCAGCCAACAGCACAAAACCAAATCGCGCGCAGCTTTGACTTCATCCATGCGGCCAAAGGGAGTCTTATGTGGAGCGCTCTTGAGCAGTTCTGGTTGGGTCTTCGCTTCTTCGGCAATCCGGATGAGAGCATCGGCAAAGGCATCCAAGGTTTGCTTGCTCTCAGTCTCGGTCGGCTCGATCATCAGCGCCTCGTGGACAATAAGCGGGAAGTAGTTGGTCGGTGGATGGAAGCCATAGTCCATGAGGCGTTTGGAAATATCCAGGGCACGCACATCAGAACCTTCCACCTTTCCCTCGGCGACGAATTCGTGCATGCAAATCCGGTCGTAGGGGATGTGATAGGCATGCCGCAGACGCGCCAGCAGGTAGTTGGCGTTCAGGACGGCGTTCTCGGCCACGGCGCGCAGTCCATCCGCGCCGTGCATGGCGATATAGGTGAAAGCGCGAACCATCATGCCAAAATGGCCATGGAAGGCTTTGACGCGCCCGATGCTCTGCTTTGGCTCGATAAAGCCATAAAGCGGAGGCGTCTCATCATCGCCTTCTTCGACGATGCCGACGATAGGGCTGGGGAGGAAATCAGCCAGATGCGCCGCGGCGCCCACCGGACCCGAACCCGGGCCGCCGCCGCCGTGCGGGGTGGAGAAGGTCTTGTGCAGGTTGAAATGCATCACATCGAAACCCAGATCGCCCGGGCGGACGATACCCAACAAAGCGTTCAGGTTGGCGCCATCGCCGTAGACCAGACCACCGCAATCGTGGACGATTTGAATGACCTCTTCGATATGTTCATCAAACAAGCCGAGGGTGTTAGGATTGGTCAGCATCAGGCCGACGACGGTTTCATCGCAGGCGGCTTTGAGGGCCGCAAGGTCCACATTGCCTCGTCTATCGGAAGGAATTTGTACGATCTGGAGGCCAATCATGCCGGAGGAGGCCGGGTTCGTCCCATGCGCCGAATCGGGGATGAGCATCTTCGTGCGTTTCGTATCGCCACGAGCATGATGATAAGCACGCATCATCAGCACGCCGGTGAGTTCGCCGTGCGCCCCTGCAGCCGGCTGAAGGGTGACAGCCGCAAAGCCGGAAATTTCCTTCAGCCACTGCTGGAGCGTGTACATCAGCGCCAGATTGCCCTGTACGGTCTCAATTGGCTGGAGAGGGTGTGTGAAGGCAAAGCCGGGCAAGCGCGCCATATCTTCGTTGATTTTCGGGTTGTATTTCATCGTGCAGGAGCCAAGGGGATAAAAGCCACCATCCACGCTGTAGTTGAAGCGCGACAGGCGCATATAGTGGCGGATGACATCCACTTCAGATAGTTCCGGAAGCGGCAGTTCGGCACGCAGCAACGATTCAGGCAACTTGGCGCGCGGCACATCCGGCTCCGGGAAGGTAACGCCAACGCGGCCGGGGGAAGAGAGTTCGAAGAGAGTCGGTTCGACCACTTTCGGAGTGCGTTCGTCAGTCACGTCTCACCTCCGCAAGGAGTTCCACCAAAGCATCAATTTCTGCTTTGGTATTCATCTCGGTGACGGCAATCAGCAAGTGGTCTTTGAGCGCCGGGTAATCCCGACCGAGATCGTAGCCGCCCAAGATACCATGTTCAAGCAGGTAGGCATTGATTTCCGCCACCGGGCGCGGGCAGCAGATGGCAAATTCGTGGAAGAAGGGGGTGTCGAAGCAATAGGCGAAGCCGGGGATTTTGATAATTTGCTCGGCGGCATAGTGGGCTTTATGATAGCAGAGCTCGGCCACCTGACGCAGACCGGTTTTACCGAGGAGCGAAAGATAAACCGCCGAGGCCAGCGCCATCAGGCCCTGGTTGGTGCAGATGTTGGAGGTAGCGCGCTCGCGCTTGATGTGCTGTTCGCGTGCAGTGAGGGTCAGGACGTAGGCGCGTTGGCCGCGGTTGTCCACCGTCTCGCCGACCAGGCGACCGGCCATCTTGTGGACGTACTGCTTGCGGGTGGCGAAGAAGCCCAGGTACGGCCCGCCGAAGGAGAGCGGGATGCCAAGCGGCTGGCCCTCGCCGACGACGATGTCGGCGCCCATTTCGCCGGGGGTCTTGAGCAGGCCGAGGGCAATCGGGTTGGCGGCCACACAGACGAGCACACCTTTGGCATGGGCAGCCTCGATGAGAGCAGTGTAATCGTAGATGCGCCCAAAGAAGTCTGGATATTGGACGATGACCAGCGCCGTGTTCTCGTCAATCAGCGGTTCGATGTGGGCGGCGGTGACCTCGTCGCTGGTGACCGTTTCGGGGGTGTCGCCCGCCAGGGTCAGCCCCATGCCCTGAACGTAGGTGCGCAGGGTGGCGCGGTACTGCGGGTGGACAGCCGGGCTGATGACGACCTTCGTCCGCTTGCCGCGGAAGACGGCGTAGGCCATATTGACCGATTCGGCCACGGAGGTTGCGCCATCGTAGTGCGAGGCGTTGGCAACTTCCATGCCGGTCAGCGCGCAGATGAGCGACTGGTACTCGAAGATGGCCTGGAGCGTGCCTTGGGAAATTTCCGGCTGGTAGGGAGTATACGCCGTGTAGAACTCGCCACGCCGCAGGATGTGGTCCACGGCGGCAGGAATATAGTGATTGTACGCGCCCGCGCCGAGGAAGGAGACCAACTCACGCACGGTCTCATTGGAGGCGGCCAGTTCGCCGAGTTCGGCAGCGACCTCCATCTCGGTCAGCGCAGCAGGCAGGTTGAGCTTGGGAAAGCGATACGAGGCCGGGACGTCCTGGAAGAGGTCCTCGATCTTCGAGACGCCGATGGCTGTGAGCATCGCCTCCCGTTCGGTGGGAGTGATAGGGATGTAAGTCATAAAGACTCCAGGTTCAGTAAACTGTGATCGTTATCCGTACTGATGATCGCTCACGAGTTACTGATAACTAAACTAATGCGTTCTTTCTTCGCAATACTTTTCGTAGGCCGCAGCGTCCATCAGGCCGGAGGGGTCAGCGCCTTCGATTTGGATGAGCCAACCCGCGCCATAGGGATCCCTGTTCAGGGTTTCGGGGGCATTCAACAAGTCTTCGTTGACGGCAATGACTTTTCCGCTCACCGGGGCATACGATTCCGCCGCTGCCTTGACCGATTCAACCGAAGCAATCGGCTTTCCGACCTCAACCACGTCACCCGCACTGACGGTAATCTCGACGAAGACGATATCGGAAAGTTGCGCCTGGGCATAGTCGGTCAGGCCGACCTTGCCGGTGGCTGGATCAAACCATTCATCCGATTTGGTGTACATGAGATTTGAAGGAATGTTCATAGCAGGTCTCCTCAACAACAAGGTAATTCTGAACACAACGAAAAAGGCGCACGATTCAGCATCATGCGCCTCTGTAAAAGACCTGAGAGATTCGCTTCGTACAGAGAGCTTAAGCCTTATGTTTTAGAGCACCAGCATGCCGACGTTGGATAACACTCCCTGACGAAACTTGCCCCTTCGGTGTTCCCAAGCGGGAAACTTTCCAGAGGAAGACAGCGTAGGGTCCTTTTGCCTGAGAGTTTCGCTCGCTTTCGCTCCTCAGCGAGCTTGCCCCTTCGGCGCTCCTTCGGGAGGAGTCTCTTCCCAAACGCTGTTAGGTTGTTTGGGATTCATTGTAAAGGGAAGACCAACGGGAGTCAAGTTAATTTTCTAAGGAATGCCTGTTCAGCTTATCGTGCGCAGCGCCTGTTCAACGAACTTAATCTGCCCATCCTTCTGCAGCACCACTCCCTTGCGCTCCGCTTCTTTTTCTGCCCCCTCGGTCCACCGATGTCCCGCCGCCACCGCAAGTGCCTGAAGTCCGGCGCGCCGCAGCAACGCCGCCCGTTCCCAGGCTCGTTCCACATCCTGCCGATCTACAACCGCCGAGACCTCGACCGCCAACCAGAGCTCGTCCGACCCACTCCGAGCAGCCCAGGCCGCCTTCAAACGACCTGCTAGGAGCAAATCCAGTTCCAGCAGATTGTCTAGTTCCTCTTCGCTGAGATGCGCTTCCAGCTCCTCCCAGATTTCCTGCAAATCCACCACCTTCACGCGCGAGACGATCTTGCCGAAGAAGCTGAATGCCCGTTGTCGATACTGCATCTCGAGCATATCGCCCCGCAAATTGCCCACTTCTCCTGTCAGCCCATCCACACGCCTGGTCAAGGCATGCAGTTCTTCCTCGGTGCGCTTCTGCGCTTCGGCCAGCTCGGCAACCACCTGCTCCAGCCGTGTTAGCCGTTCT
>JANWWB010000089.1 GCA_025056515.1 Anaerolineales bacterium | reverse complement strand
CACGGCCCGCATGCACCTGGAAGTGCGTGGCGAAGGCGTGGTGACGGCCGCCGATATTATCGCTCCACCCGAGGTCACGATTGTCAATCCTGACCTCTACCTCTTTACCGCTGATAGTCCGAAGACCAAGGTGGATATTGAGTTTGTTGTGGAACGCGGGCGCGGTTATTCACCAGCAAATGAGCGCGGTCATATGCCAATTGGTGAACTACCCGTAGATGCCATTTTCAGCCCGGTGCGGCGCGTCAATTGGGAAGTGCAAGCGGCACGTGTGGGACAAAGTACCAACTACGATAAACTTATTCTCGAGATTTGGACCGATGGTACAATTCGCCCCCAAGCCGCTTTGAGCGCAGCCGCCAAAATCCTGATTGAACATTTCCGATATATGGCTGGCATCAGCGAAGAGACCCTGACGGTAGCGGCCAAGGAAGAATCTGGTGGCACGCGCATCACCAGCGAGATTGCTGAAACCCCAGTCGAAGTCCTTGACTTGTCGGTGCGCGTTTTCAACTCTCTTAAGCGGACCGGCATCACCACTATTGGTGACGTACTGGAATTGCTAGAGAAGGGCGAAAACGCAGTCATGTCTATCCGTAATTTTGGCGAGAAGAGCCTCGAAGAACTGCGTACCCGTATGATCGAGAAAGGCTACCTAAAGGTAGATACCAATAAGGAAGAGTCGGAGTAGTTTTGCCATGCGACATCAAGTAGCAGGATATAAACTTAATCGCACCAAGTCGGCGCGCATTGCACTGCGGCGCAACTTGATCAAGCAATTGTTTTTACATGAGCGCATCCGCACGACAAGCGCAAAGGCAGCGGCTATCAGGAACGAAGCGGAAAAAATGATCACCATTGCTCGCAATGCTAACAAGGCAGCAAACGATGCGCAAAAGGTCGCAGCACGTCGCCTTGTGGCCTCACGACTGGGCAATAACAGCAATGAAGTCGTCAAGAAATTGTTTGACGAAATTGCCCCTCGCATGGCCGAGCGACCGGGCGGATATACCCGCGTTCTCAAGTTGGGACCCCGTTACGGCGATAAAGCCGAGATGGTTTTGCTCGAGTTGGTGGAAGAGTAATTGGGCGCCGTTCGACCCTGATGGGAAGAACTGGCTCTCTCTTCCTGATTTTTCGATGGCACGTTACCAGATTATTCTTGCTTACGATGGGACCGGCTTTGCCGGCAGTCAGCGTCAGGGAAAAGCACGCACCGTACAAAGTGAACTGGAAAAAGCTTTGCGATCGCTGGGCTGGACGGGAACGTCTGTGCTGATGGCTGGGCGTACCGATGCGGGCGTGCACGCTCTCGGGCAAGTCGCAGCCTTCGACCTGGCCTGGAGACATTCCTTGTCCGAATTGCGCAACGCACTCAATGCAACACTTCCCAGCGATATGGCTGTGCGCCAGGTCATCTGTACAACGGATGAGTTTCATCCTCGCTTCGACGCTCGTTCGCGTCGGTATCGGTATCGCCTGTTCTGCAGAGAAGTGCGCGACCCTCTGCAGGAACGCTATGCCTGGAGAGTCTGGCCTCCCGTCACAGACCTGACGCCACTAGCCTCGCTTTGGATCGGTACACACGACTTTGCGGCCTTCGGTTCACCCACCAGTCCCAAAGGTCGCACCGTGCGAACCGTGTTCGATGCAACCTGGCAACAACAGGAGGAGAGCTGGACCTTTGAAATTGAAGCCGATGCTTTCTTATATCGCATGGTGCGGCGGCTGGTTTTCTTGCAGGTGGCTGTTGGACAAGGGCGTTTGTCCTCTGAGGCGTTGCGCCAAACTCTGGAACATCCTGAGGCCGGGACGCTTTTGTTGCCTGGTGGGTTGGCTCCGGCGGCAGGATTAACTCTCATCGAAGTCAAGTATGATCTGGAAATTGAATAGTCTGAAGTTTGGAGAGAAGAAAGTGTACAAGTCCTACTATCCTAAGGCTTCTGAAATTGAACGTCAATGGCTTCTGGTAGATGCAGAAGGCCAAAATCTTGGCCGCTTGGCGAGCAAGATCGCTTCCTTGTTGCTCGGGAAACATAAACCGTCCTTTACCCCCGGCGTGCCGATGGGTGATTATGTCGTGGTCATTAATGCCGAAAAGATTACCGTCACCGGCACGAAGACAAGCTCTAAAATGACCACAAAGATGTATTATCGTCATTCGGGCTATCCGGGCGGTCTTAAATCGGTTAGTCTGCGTCGCCAACTTGAAACTCACCCTGACCGCGTAATTCGCGCGGCAGTTTGGGGGATGTTGCCCCATAATCGCATGGGCCGTCATTTGCTCAAGAATCTAAAGATCTACGCCGGCTCGCATCATCCTCACGCTGCGCAGAAGCCGCAGCCGGTGTAAAGGAGCGGAACTATGTCTGTAAGATATTACGAAGGTGTTGGACGTCGCAAAGAGGCCGTTGCTCGGGTGCGGGTGATGGCTGGTTCTGGCCGGTTTATTGTCAATCAGAAGGACGCTTTGGCCTACTTTACTCGGCTAGGCGATATGGAAGCTCTGCTTCTGCCCTTCCAGGCGGTTGGCCACAACCAAAAGGCCTATGATGTGACGGTTGTCGTTCGCGGTGGCGGCATAAGCGGTCAACGGGATGCAGTTAAGTTAGGGTTAGCACGCGCATTGCTCAAGATGGATAGTCAATTGGGACCAATTCTGCGCAAGTACGGGTTGCTGACTCGCGATCCGCGCGCCAAAGAACGCAAGAAACCCGGCCTCAAGCGCGCTCGCAAGGCACCGACCTACACCAAGCGCTAAAATCTTTGGGAATTTTACAAATCTTGAACGGTAATGCGTGTGGCGTAAACGTCAGGGCGTTTTACGTTTCACGCATTACACGTTTAACAGGAGCCTTTTATGCCCGGTATTCTTCTTCTCGGACTCGGACCTGGTGATCCGGCCAAGCTGACACGTGAAGCCTGGGAGGTTCTCTCTTCTGCCGATGAAATCTGGTTGCGCACCGCACATCATCCGGCGGTCAAAGGTCTGCCTGGCCACTTACAAATTCACTCCTTTGATTCCTTCTACGAACAGGGAGAAACCTTTGAAGAAGTTTATCAGGCGATTGTGGAACACGTGCTTACCTTGGGACAGAGGCCGCAAGGGGTTCTCTATGCGGTTCCCGGTGATCCTTTTGTCGCCGAAGCGACGACAACCGAATTAGCCCTCCGAGCAAGAGAGCAGAGGATACCCTTGCGGGTTGTGCACGGGCTTTCTTTTCTGGAGCCGGTTTTCTCCGCTTTGGGTGTGGATCCTTATCCTCGCCTTTTTTTGATGGATGCTATAGAGCTCAGCCAACGTCAAGTGCCTGCTTTCCCCCCGGATGTGCCTGTCTTGATTGCACAGATTTATTCGCGGCTTGTGGCAGCCGAAGTCAAAATGACGCTCAATACCGTGTATCCAGATGAGCATCCGGTTTATCTGGTACACGCCGCAGGCTCTCCCGAAGAGCATACCGAAGCTTTGCACCTTTATGAAATCGATCGCTCGACTCGGATTGGTACGATGACGGCGTTGTATGTCCCTCCTTTGGGCGAATACACCTCGTTCGAGGCATTTCAGGAAATCGTGGCGCGCTTGCGCGCCCCAGATGGTTGTCCCTGGGACCGTGAGCAAACTCATCGGTCGTTGCGTTCGCATTTGCTCGAAGAAGCCTATGAAGCTCTGGATGCCATTGACGCCGAAGAGCCTGCAAAATTGCAAGAAGAGCTTGGTGATTTATTGTTACAGATTGTCCTGCATGCCCAAATTGCCTTTGAAGAGGGCGATTTTACAATGGCCAATGTGCTGGAACAAGTTTCTCGCAAAATTATCCGTCGTCATCCGCATGTTTTTGGGGACGCAGAGATTCGAGATGTGCAGGGTGTGTTGAAGAATTGGGAGAAACTCAAGCAAGCTGAACGAACGGAGAGTGGTCAAGGAGAACGGAGCGCACTCGATGGTGTGCCGCTCTCTCTGCCATCGCTCTTGCAGGCACAAGAGTATCAGGAACGAGCTGCGCGCTTAGGTTTCGATTGGCCAGAGGTGCAAGGGGTGCTGGAAAAAGTGGTGGAAGAAGTTCGAGAAATCCAGCACGTACAAAACGACGAAGATTTTGCCAACGAACTGGGAGATTTGCTGTTTTCGCTGGTCAATCTGGCACGTTGGCGCAAGGTCAACGCCGAATTTGCCTTGCGGGCGGCCAATCAGCGTTTTCGGGAGCGCTTTGCCTATATCGAAGCGGTGGCCCGTGGGCAGGGGCGCAAACTCTCCGAGATGACTCTGGAAGAGATGGATCAGCTTTGGGAGGAGGCCAAACGTTACAAGCCTTCGACTTTATTCGGCAATAGGCAGCCAGACTGAGAAACGTGCTCCTTTCCCTGGTCCTTCACTGTAAACATCAATCCACCCTTTGTGTTTATCCATAATTTCTTTAGCAATCGCCAATCCCAGGCCGGTGCCAGGCGCTGCCGATGCTCGTCCGGCCGTACCGCGGTAAAAACGCTCAAAAATGTGCTGGCGGTCTTCTTCACTCAACCCCATGCCATTGTCCTCTACCGAGAAACCGACCCATTGCTGCGAGGCTGTTTTGAGGACATCTGTTCTTACAAGAATCTGACCATTCGGAGACGTGTAGTTCATGGCATTGGTCAGTAAAATGCTTGCTACCTGACCAATCATTTGCACATCGGCATAAGCAAGAGGAAGCGAGGGGGTTACTTCCAGTTTAATGGTGAGGTTGCGTTTTTGCGCCAAGGGTGTCCGATCGTTGACGTAATCGCTCACAAGTTGATTCAGATCAACTTTCTCGGGTTTGAAGATGACACGTTCTTGTTCGAGGCGAGAAAGATAGAGCAAGTCTTCAATCAGATGAGCCAGACGAGAGGTTTCTCGTTTCAGCGAGTCAAGATACATGCTGGCTTGAGAAGGTTTCCTCTCGATTAGGCTGTGATAGAGCATGATGCTTGTAATCGGGGTACGTAGCTCATGGGAGACATTTGCCAGGAACTCATCTTTCATGCGGCTTAGCTCGGTCAGTCGTTGATTAGCAGCTTGCAATTCGCGAGTTCGTTCCTCGACTCGTTTTTCCAACTCTTGGTTGAGTTTACGGATTTCTCGTTCGGCGCGTCGACGTTGTTTGAGTTCCTGTTGAAGTTGATTGTAAAGGCGTGCATTGTAAATAGCATTCGCCAGTTGATTGGCCATGGCTTGAAAAGAGACAATATCTTCCTCGGTGAAGGCGGCTTCTTTGTCGCT
Organism: Anaerolineales bacterium; assembly: GCA_025056515.1. Taxonomy (GTDB): domain Bacteria; phylum Chloroflexota; class Anaerolineae; order Anaerolineales; family Villigracilaceae; genus UBA877. Next base: position 899 of record JANWWB010000089.1, on the reverse strand, counting down.
TTGAATCCCCAAGGCGCCGATAACTTCTCCATGGGTTATCAGAGGAAGTGCCAGTTCGGAGCGCGTGAGTGGCAACAAAGGGTTGTTGAAGCGGACAGCCTCTTTTCCGACATCCAGTGCAATCCGCGCCTTGCGATTGGCAATGCACCAGCCAATCATGGAAGTGCTGCCAATCCGCAAACGGTGTCCACTTTTGAGCATTTGTTGACCGGCTTCACCAGTTGCAGCATGCAAAACAGCCCATTTGCCACTTTTGTCTACCAAAAATAAGCCTACATAATACAGTCCGAACCGTTGGCAGACCATATCGACAACTTGCTGAGCAAGTTCTTTGGGTTCGAGGATGCTGGTGGCGGCGCGAGCCACTTCGGCGCCCGCTAGTAGATGTTGCGCTCGTTTTTCCAGAATAGCCGCGTAGTCTTCGAGGTCTTGGTTGGCTTTTTTGAGTGCAAGGGCGTTTAGGCGCATGGTATCTAGACTCTGTTTCAGGCTATCGGTTGCCAGGTACATGAGAAAGGCCGTCGCCCAAATGAATAAGCTTAGGATGGTGGGTTTGCTCCAAGTAGAGGTAGGATGCGTTGTCAGAATCCATCCGTTTTGTTCTCCAAAGTAAATCCAGAGGACACTTATCGTGCCATAAAGTGCGGCGAGCAGTGTACCGTTTTGTCCATGAAGCAAGCCGGCTAACGCAACAATCATCGGTAGGCCGGTGATGACAACATCGTGAAGACCTTGGCCGTAAAAGGCTGTGCTTGTTATCGCAAGGACCATCGACAGAAGAAGCAAATGCGTTGCCAGGTGGACTTTGCTCTTGCGCGCCAACAGGAGACCAAAGCCGATGATGAGATCTACAAACAGCAAACCCGCTAAAGCGCCATACAATTGCTGGATAACGGCAG
>JANWWB010000073.1 GCA_025056515.1 Anaerolineales bacterium | reverse complement strand
GCTCGAGCAGCTCGCGCGCCACTTCTTGCACTGCCTGCCGAACGCGCTGTTTGGTCTCGTTCCACTCCTGAGATCCCAGGTGAGCCAAGCTGGGCGGCGTGCCATCGGCGCCAATATAGCGCGTGAGACGATCAGCCTGATGGATGGGGATAAAAACCTGGTCGCCATTCTTGTATTCAACACATAGGTATTCGCGCTCAACCCCTTCTAGGGTGCGGCGAATCAGGCCGACAAAGCGACCGATTCCATAATCTACGTGTACAACCCAATCGCCCGGTTGTAAATCGGCGTAGGCCAGTTCGGGCGCCTCTCGTTCGGATGTAAGAGGTGGGCGCGGTCGAGGACGTTCCCAGCCAAAGATTTCGGCATCGGTGAGAAGCAGAGTCTCTCCCAAGCGCCAACCGCCCGAAAGCGAGGCTTCCAGAATCTCGACCGTACCTGCCTGCCAACGCCTTTCGCCGATGTGCGCCAACTCGATATGCTCGCGCCACAATTCACGTAAGCGCGCAGCCTGGCGCGTGACCACAATTGCCAAACGACCGGCAGAGGTCTCCCGTTCCAAATACTCTAGAAAAGATTTTAGGCGACCAGCAAAGCGTTCTAGATTGACAAATTCGCTTGCCAGGGTAGCAATCGCCTCATCTGCAATAGCCTGGTCGAGGTGAGAATATCCGAGCACAGCCACTCGATGACTTTGCAAAGCCTCATGTAATTCATCCCAAGTAAAATAAGGGACGGGAAAGTCCTCAGCAAGCAAACCGTTTGCAACCAGGTCAGTGCGCAAGCGCACTGCCTGCTCCTCCACCTCGGTTACTGCGCTTGCGAACAAGCTCATATCTTCGACCAGCACTAGAGCTTCTTTGGGCAAGTAATCAAACAGGGAGGAGGCGTAGGGATGCAAAAGAGGAAGATGAAATTCAGAAAAACGATCTTCCTCCTCAACGCGCTCGGGCAAGAGGAATTCACAAGCCGGGGTGACCAACACCTCGTCAAGCGTCTTAAGGGTGCGTTGAGACGTGGGATCAAAACATCGCAGCGTCTCGAGCTGGTCACCAAAGAAATCGAGACGTACAGGATAGGGTTCAGCGGGCGGCCAAATATCCAAGATACCGCCACGACGAGAAAACTGGCCGCTTTCTAAGACGACTTCCACACGCTGATAACCCATCCGTTGCCAAGCACGCACCAAGGCATCGAAAGCATAGACACTGCCGGGACGTAGACGATGAGAGGCCTTGAGAAACTCGCGTCGCGGTAAGGTGCGCACCATCAGCGCTCGCGCTGAGGTAACAAGCAGCGGGGGAGTGGGAGAGCGGGAGACCCCCGGCAGGTGATACACGGCCAGGGCAGTCAGAGCACGTAGCCTTTCTCGTCGCGTGACACCGCCCCATTCCGCCTGTTCGTAAAACAAAGGCGCCGGTTCGGGAAATAGACAACGCGGTGTCTGCGGAAACCAAAAGGCACTTTCATCCAACCAATCGATTGCCCGGTCGGCACGTTCCGTAACAAGCACAAGCGGAACGCCAAATTCCTCCCTCAGCGCAGCAGCAACCGGCAAGCGCGCAGCGCGCGGCAAACGGAGCACCAGGTGTGTTGGCCCATTGCGCAACGCCTCGCACAGAGTCTGCCAAACAGGCAAGGAGCGAATTTGTTCGATCAAAACTCGGGGAGCATCCATGCAGGAATTTACCGTTGCAAAACCAAGCCATTAAAACGATTCATGGCCACCGTGAGGCCTTCTCGCGCCCAAGTCAGTGCTGCCTCTGCCGCTCGCTCGAGAAGATCGGAAAAGGATAAAAGTTCAGTAGTAGAAAGCGGTTGCAGGACGTAATCGGCAGCCTCCATCTGACCAGGTGGACGCCCAATCCCAACCCGCAGGCGGACAAACTGCTCTGTGCCAAGCTCCGCCACGATTGAGAGAATACCCTTGTGTCCAGCCGCACCGCCATCCAAGCGTAAA
>JANWWB010000025.1 GCA_025056515.1 Anaerolineales bacterium | reverse complement strand
AGAAGCACGTCGGTTTTTTCGGCGTCGGTTTCATCCCGTAGATTCAAAATACGGAAGTCCTTGCCGAAGCCGTCACTGTAAAAGTAGCGGTAGGAATAGTCAAAAACGATGGCTTTGCCATATTCGGCGGTGAGGGGGTCGTTGCGCGCTGCCGAAAGGGCCTGCCCGAAGGAAGCACTGTACTCGAAGGTGAAGCCGATTGCACCCAGCGCGTCGCGATACCTGCGCCAGGCTTTGCCACCAGTACCTTTGTGCCCCTCGTCCACGAAGATGAGATTGCGGCCCTCGAAGGCTTCTACGGGGACGCTCACCCCGCCGCCGCGCTTCTCTTCTACCAATTTGGTAATTTCGATGACCTGTACCACGTTCTGACTGCCGCTCCACAGGCCGCCAGCGTTCAGGTCAAAGCGTCGCGCCGGAATGCCAGAGGCAGCCAGCTCCGCCAAGTGCTGCTCGCTTAGGCCCTCGTTGGGCGTAATGAGCAGGAGGTTATCCAGCGGCTCGCGGTTGTAATGCAGAAACTGGTAATAGTTCAGGTGCAGGAGCAGGGTCTTGCCGCTGCCGGTGGCCATCCAGTAGGCCAATTTGTTCAGGTCTTTCTCGGAAAAAGGTTCCGCCTGCGAATCACCAGATGAGCGTTTGGCGTTATCCTCTTTGACAAAAGTGTTCAAGTCGGCCAGCAGCTGGGCTGTGTTCTTGGAGAACCGGTCCAGAAAAATCTCCGTGTAGAGCGCGGCCAGGTACTGAAAGTAGCGCAAGGTGATCTTTTCGGCGCGGCCGCGGTTGATTTTTTCCAAGTGCAGGCGAATGTTCTCGTCGTAGCGCGCCAGGTCGTCGGTGGGGATTTTGACCTGACTGCCGCGCGCGATGAGGTGATGATAGAGAAAACTGCGCCCGTCCGCGCCAAAGCCCTCGGCGACAGTCTTACAGTCTTCCAAGAGTTCTCGGTTGCTCTGGTAGCCCAGCAGATCATTGAGCCAGGACAGTAAAATGAGGCAGTCTTCCAGTTCAACGTATCGCTGGAGTCCGTTTGGCATAATCACCCCTCCACGCCTGCAAACATGCGTTCTTTGAACAGCGCGTCTAGCGATCGCGCGCCAGGGATGAGCGAATCGCCGTTGACGAAGATTTCGTCAGCTCCATCGGTCAGTTTGTGCTTGGCGACAAAGTCGCGGTCGCGCTCATAATCTTCTTTTTTCCAGCCCTTTGTCTCGCGCCAGATTACCGCCACGGTGCGGCCATTGCGGAGAGTTCCACGATAAACCACATACCGTTGCCCTTTGCCGTCAAAAGTTCGGCGCGTCTGCACATCCAAGCCCACAAGGTAATTGAACGTTTCGGGTAGGTCTACAGGGCGCTCCCGGGTCTCACCATCCCGATGGAGGCGGAGTTTGTAGGAGAAAGGCGTTTGCAGTTGCTCCACATCCAGCAGAGTTTCACTTTTGCGCGTCTCCCAGCGGAGCATGTAGCGCAGGAGGTAGTCGTCGCCGAAGAGTTCCAGCGCCTGTTGCCCGCTTGCGTCGTCGAAGGTTAGGTTGTTGAGTGCGTCTTCGTATGA
>JANWWB010000016.1 GCA_025056515.1 Anaerolineales bacterium | reverse complement strand
GTCGCGCCAAGCGCTTGCTTGAGGACCTCGTCCTTTTCGAGTTCGGCCAGTGCCTCGGCCAGCGAGCCTGGCAATTCACCAATTCCCCTAGCGCGCCGCTCTTCGGGTTCCAAATGATACAAGTTGACATTATTGAGCGGCGGCGGAGGGGTCAGGCCACGGTCGATTCCGTCCAAAGCAGCAGCCAGCATGGCCAGAAAAGCCAAGTATGGGTTCGCCGAAGGATCGGGGAAGCGCAACTCGGCGCGTGTGGCCTTGTGCCGACCTTCTGTATAGCGCGGGATACGAATCAACGCCGAGCGATTAATCTGCGCCCAGCCGATGTAGACCGGCGCTTCATAGCCTGGCACAAGCCGCTTGTAAGAGTTAACACTCGGAGCGACAATGGCTGCCAAAGCACGAGCATGAGCTAGTTGGCCCGCAATGAACGAATACGCTAGTTTGGAGAGATGGAATTCATCATGCTCATCATAGAACAGATTGCGGCCTTCTTTATCAAAAATCGACTGATGGCAATGCATCCCAGAACCGTTGATACCAAAAATGGGTTTGGGCATAAACGAAGCAATCAGTCCATGCTTTGCCGCAATTGCCTTGACTGTATACTTGAGCGTTAGGACATTATCCGCAGTCTGCAAGGCATCGGCAAAACGGAAGTCAATCTCGTGCTGGCCAAGCGCAACTTCGTGGTGCCCCACCTCCACATCCAATCCCATGGTACGTAAGGCATCCATCAGTTCGGTCCGGACGCGCACGGCCTCATCATCGGCAGAGAAATCGAAATAACTACCGACATCGTGCGGCACCGGATGAATCCCTTCACCACCATTGCGTCGGAAGAGGAAGAACTCCGGTTCAGGGCCTACGTTATAGACCCAGCCTCGCTCCGCCAGTTTGGCGAGCATACGCTTGAGTGCCCCGCGCGGGTCGCCATCGAACGGTTCGCCGGTGGGGGTGTAAATGTCACAAAAGACGCGCGCCCGACGGCGTTCTTCCGGTGTCCAGGGCAAGACAGCGTAGGTGGAGGGGTCAGGGCGCAAGAGCATGTCGCTTTCCTGAATCCGGGCGAACCCCTCCACCGATGAACCGTCAAACCAGATGCCGTCTTCAAGGGCTTCGGGAAGGCGGTTGACAGGCATATCCACACTCTTGACCGCCCCGGTCACATCGGTGAATTGGAGCGAAATGAAGCGGACATTGTCTTCTTGAATGCGTCGTAACAATTCTTTATTATTCATAAGAACCTCCTGAATGGTTTTTTAAAATAAAAAGGTGCGCTGGGGCGCACCTTTTTTGGCAAACAGATATGACGAACTAAAGGCCAGGCCGCCCTTCCGTAGACAACGGCAATTCCCTGCCGGTCACTACGTCGCCTTTGGCCCGGCCGTTACCGTCCGGTTTTGGGCAAACGCTTCTTCGGAAGGGAGAAAGGAGCCTGTGACCGGGCTCCGGAGGCATCCGCTGAACCATCCGATTTTCTCCCAACCCAAGTTGGGATTAGCGCTCTGCTCGCGCAGAGGAACCTCCACCTCGTCATCCCGCATGAGCGGGACTCAGCCGCTATTTCTCCTTCTGCAGGATTGTAACGTTCTCTATCTTGGGGCGGTTCTAGAACACAACAACCGCCCCTTTTCTACAACGAGACCCCGCTTGTGCCGTGTGCTGCTAGGTTCTGAACCTGCTCTCGCAGGTTAAGGCCCTACCCGGCAACTTCCGCCTTGGCCGAAGCCTATCGCGTCATTGACGAGAGATCGGGCCCTTTCGAATGGGTGTTGGCTCAGAACGGAGATGCAGCATCGCGAGCACAGCAGGGCATTTTTTTTATACCATAAACTGTCAAGGCTGTGTAGAGGAAAATTAATCTCGTTGATACACACAGCCTCATCCTGACTTGGCGGTGCCACGCTTGGTCGCCGAACATCAAAGCTGTCGAAAGGAATTACGGATAGACGCGCTTGATCGTGCGAGGATAGGGAATGGTCTCTCGAATGTGTTCGATCCCGCACAGCCAAGCGACCGTTCGCTCAATGCCCATCCCAAAACCAGCATGTGGCACAGAGCCATATCTGCGCAGGTCAAGATACCATTTGAAGGCTTCTTCAGGGAGGCCATGTTCATGGATACGTTCTAAGAGCAAATTGTAGCTGGACATTCGCTCCGAGCCTCCGATGATTTCGCCGTAGCCTTCTGGAGCGAGCAAGTCCACCGACTTGCAAATCTCAGGGCGGCCTGGCCAAGGCTCCATATAGAATGCTTTGACCGCCGTCGGATAACCATAGACGAAGACAGGTTTTTCAAAGAGATTAGTCAGCGCCGTCTCATGCGGAGAGCCAAAGTCCATGCCCCACTCGAACTTGAGTAACTCTTTTCGCTCCGGGTCGGTTTCAGCCTCATACAACTCCTGCAATTTCTCAGCTGCCTCATCATAAGAAATGCGCGGGAAGGGTGGTTGCACCTTCTCTAAACGGGAAAGATCGCGCCCAAGAAAGCGCAACTCGGGTTGTCGTTCCCGTAGGACACGTTGAACAATATGGGTAACAAATTGCTCCTCAATTTCCATCAATTGTTCCAAATCACAAAAGGCTATCTCCGGTTCCACCATCCAGAACTCGGTCAAGTGACGTCGTGTTTTGGATTTTTCGGCGCGGAAGGTGGGACCAAAACAGTAAACTTTTCCGAAAGCCATGATATTGGCTTCATTGTAAAGTTGACCAGACTGGCTTAAGTAGGCTTTGCCTTCATCGAAATACTCGGTCTCAAAAAGTGTAGTGGTGCCTTCGCAAGCAGCAGGGGTCAAAATAGGAGTGTCCAGATGGATATAGCCGTTGCTATCGAGCCACTCACGGACAGCAGCGATAACCGTGGCACGCACGCGCAAGATGGCCCATTGACTCGGCATACGAATCCAGAGA
>JANWWB010000375.1 GCA_025056515.1 Anaerolineales bacterium | reverse complement strand
ATCCCCGGCCTCTTCTGCGGCTTTGCTATCATCCCAAACGAGTCAATACGGCGGCGCTTCCGTCTCATCCTGGAGAAGATGACCCTGCACGTCAATAGCTTGGGACTCGTTGCGGCAGAGGCGGCTTTCTCTGGCGAATGCGATGACTGGCTCGCCGAATTGCGACGCTACCTGACCGCCAACCGCGATGTTCTGGTCGCCTCCATCGAACAAGATTTTCCCGACTTGCGCACCACTGTCCCCAACGCCACTTATCTGGCTTGGCTCGATGCTCGCAACTTGATAGAGACCGGAAAAATCGAAGATACCCCCCAGCTGTTCTTTCTAAACAAGGCCAAGGTAGCCCTGAACGAAGGCGCCGATTTTGGTCCGGGCGGCGAAGGGTTCGTGCGTCTCAATTTCGGCTGCCCACGCCGCATATTGGAAGAGGCTCTGGAGCGCATGCATACTGCCTTGTATCGATAAGCCTGCATCAATCACTGCGCTGAAGTTAAACATCGCTACTAACTTGACAGCTTGCGAAAACAATCTTTCTTGCCGCTGCGCAGGGAGAACTCCCCTAGCCGAGAGCTTGAGAAGCCGCTGAGAGGCGATCTATGCCCCCAATCAGCTCGCTTCGGCAGGTTTGCAAGCCATGAGTTGGAGACTTCAGTCCTCCAGCGGGCGGTGGTCAAGAAAAGCGTCTAGGTATTTCATGCACGACTGAATCGCCAAGATGCAGTCGAACAGAACAACAAAATCGAGCTAGGAAAGCAGCTCCAAGGTGCATATCCAAACAAGAAAACCGACACATCTTCAGTTGCAAGCAACAACGCCACCTGGCTTCACAACCTGATTTCTGGAGTTCGATGCTCTCGTTGTTTTTCGTGCGTTGCACAAGGTGACGAGGGCGGCTTTGAATCTCTGGAGGCAGGCTTCCGGCAACACCAACTGCACAGGTGATATTTTTTGTCATCCTTTTCTTTGCACTTGATAAAATCTTGGTCAGGAGTTCGAATGCCTGAAACTGTCCAGCTCTTCATCACATGCCTCATTGACTCATTCTTCCCACAGATTGGCGAGGCCATGGTGCGCGTTCTGAACCGCCTCGGCTTGCAGGTAGAGTTCCCTGCGGAACAAACCTGCTGCGGACAGCCAGCCTTCAACGCCGGCTTGCGCGCCGAGGCGCGCCCTTTGGCCGAACACACGATCCGGGCCTTTGAGCGGACCTGCGGCGACATCGTCATTCCCTCTGGTTCATGCGCCCATATGATTCGCCACGGTTACTTAGAACTATTTCGCGACGACCCACCCTGGCTAAAGCGTGCACAAGTGCTCGCCGCTCGCGTCTACGAATTTACCGAATACCTGGTGGATGTGCGCAGCGTGACCGACCTTGGGGCGCGTTGGCCAGGACGCCTGACCTATCACCCCTCCTGTCACCTGCTGCGCGGTCTAGGGATTGACCGTCAGCCTCGTCTCCTGTTAGAAAATGTGCGTCAAGCTGAAATTGTTCTGCTTGCAGAACGTGAGGACTGCTGCGGCTTCGGCGGCGTCTTCTCGGTTGAACATCCCGAACTCTCTGCCGAGCTTCTCAAGCGCAAAATAGCCAACCTCGAAAAAACCGAAGCCCAAACACTGGTGGTGGCTGATACAGGCTGCCTCATGCACATCCAGGGTGGGCTGATGCGCCGAGGCAAGCCACAGCGGGTGGTGCATATCGCCGAAGTTTTAGACCACAGGTAAACAATGACAACAGGACTTTTCCGTCAACGCATTCGTCAATCTCTTGCAGATGAAAACCTACAAGCTGCTCTGGACGCCAACGCCGCGCGCCGCCAAGCCGGACGGCTTATAGCTCTTGCCGCTCTTCCTGACTATCAGGAACGTCGCGCTCGCGCCCATGCCATCAAAGCCGACGTCATTGCGCATCTTGACCGCTATCTGGAGCAATTCATCAAGCGGGCGGAGGCCAACGGCATCATCGTCCACCGCGCTGCCAATGCCGACCAGGCCGTTCGCATCGTCCTCGAAACGATCGAGCAGCACAAAGCAAAGAACAAAACTCTGCGTCCATCTGCGTCCTCTGCGGATACACCCCTCTCCGCATCCCCTGCGAATCCCTTCACAATCGCCAAATCAAAAAGCATGGTCAGCGAGGAAATTGAACTCAACCACGCCCTTGAAGCGCATGGCTATCGTGTGGTGGAGACCGACCTGGGCGAATACATTGTCCAACTGCGCGGTGAGCGCCCCAGTCACATCATCACCCCTGCCGTCCACCTGCGTCGTAGCGACGTGGGGCGTCTCTTCGAGGAGAAACTTGGTCTGCCCTACACCGAAGACATTCCCACCCTGACCAATGCTGCCCGCCGCACCCTGCGCCAGGTCTTCCTGAGCGCCAAGGTAGGCATTTCCGGCGTTAACTTCGGCGTCGTTGAGAGCGGAACGCTGGTTCTGGTCACCAACGAAGGCAATGGGCGCATGGTCACCACCCTGCCACCGGTTCACATTGCTCTAATGGGCATCGAGCGCCTCGTCCCCAGCCTGGACGATCTGGCGCTCTTCCTCTCGCTCCTACCACGCTCGGCTACCGGTCAGAAACTCAGTGTTTATACCAGCTTCATCAATGCTCCGCTCCCAGGCCAAAGCCGTCATCTAATCCTGCTCGACAACGGACGCTCCATCCTGCGCGCCTCCCCGCTGGCTGAAAGCCTCTATTGCATTCGCTGCGGAGCATGTCTGAACGCCTGTCCGGTCTTCCGCGAGGCGGGCGGCCATGCCTACGGAAGCATCTACCCCGGCCCGATCGGCTCGGTCATCTCGGCTGCGCTGGTCAATCCGGAATTCGACTACTTGGCACAGGCCTCCTCGCTATGCGGCGCGTGCCGCGAAGCCTGCCCGGTGGACATTGACCTGCCCGGGCTGCTGCTGCGCGTGCGCGCCGGAGAAACGGGAAGAGCGCAAGGCAAAAAACCGGCAGAGGGGAGAGGACTCCCTGCACTGGTCAAGCTGGGACTGAAGGGTTTCGGTCTCGTCGCCTCGACCCCGCGCCTGTTCGCCGTTTTCCAGACCTTGGGCGGCATCCTGAGCCGATTGCTCTCCCCGCGTCGCGCCTACATGCGTCTACCTGCATGGACCGGCTGGGGTTATAGCAAAGACTTCCCGCGCCTAGCAATAACACCTTTCCGAGCACGCTGGAAACACATCCAACAAACTCTTGGACAACCTTTGCCGCTCGCTCAAGAACAATTTCTCCAAGCCACCCCCATCGAACAGCCCCTCCCTGCTCACCAAGAACCACAACCTCTCCAAGCAGTCCCTGAGAAATTGCCTTCTCAGCCCATACCGCAAAACATTCATCTGGTGGAACGTTTCGTCCATGAACTGACAGCTCTAGGTGTAACGGTGGAACGTCTTTCTGAGGCGGACTTGATCTCTCGCCTGCAAGCCTTTCTGGCCGAGAAAGGCGCTGTCCGAGTCTTGAGCGATCAACTGGCCGCCCCTTATCTAGGTCCAGCCGCCGTCCTAGACGCCGACGCCTCTCTACAAGTTGGTGTGACCGGTGCGTTGTGTGCGATTGCAGAGACCGGTTCCATCATCCTGACCGGTCAGTATGCCAATAGCCTCGCTGCTTCGCTCTTGCCACCAACCCATGCCGTTCTCCTGCGCGCCGATCAAATCGTGGAGACACTTGCCCAGGCGCTGGCTCGGCCCGAGGTGCGCACGACGGCGGCAGGGGTGATCATCACCGGACCCTCGCGCACGGCAGATATCGAAATGAGCCTCACCATCGGCGTTCACGGGCCAGGAGAAGTGCACATTTTTCTGATTGAAGAAAGCCAACGGGGTTAGACCACCCTTTGGCGCCTAACCCCGTTTCATTCTGGTTCGCATCCCAACCCTATTCCACAAAATACTCGCTCTCCAACCATTCCCAGGGCTCCTCGGGTAAGCGCAAAAAGCCGCCCAAGAGCGGATGCACGCGCCGAATTTCAGCGGCGACGCGTTGCGCCACGCGGCGGATAGAAAAGTGAGCGTTTGACGCAGCACGCAGACGACAAAAGGCAAACGCCTCGCGCAAGTTCATTGTGAACAGAACACGACGATGAAAACCATTCGGGACAATGTACCCTGCAACATGCGGATTCCAGGCGGCTAGAGTCTCATAACACTCTGCTGCTGCTTCCATGGCTGTTCGATACTCCGTCTCTAGCCCGGCCTCGACCATCAGACGGGGTAAGAGATACCCTAGACGAGTGCTCGGACGTTGCGGCGTCTGGGTCATCATCCGATGACGTTTGAACTCAGCATACGCACCTTGGTCAAGAAGCAGGTCAAATGTGTAGCTGGTGTGCTCCAGTTCACGTAAGGGGACATCGTGCTCGCCCAACCGACCGAGAATCAGATGAGCCAGTTGACGACGTTGCTCCTCCGAAGCGGTGCGCACGCTCATAAGCGCCTGGTCATATCCCATCTGTCCAAAGCGGTAAAGTGCCGCTGCTAACACCTTCAGTTCTCCCTCGGGGTCATAGGCAATCAAGCGACACCAGTCGCCGTTCTCGCGTTCTGGTAAGACCAACGCGGCTTGCACTTGTTCCAACTCCGTTGCCGTTTCCATCAGGTAAGGCTGGGCATCGGCATATTTGACCAAAGTGGGCGCTTCGTTCAGGGCAACGCGTTTCACCTCTGCTCCAATCTGGCGAACTTCTTGCAGAGGATGAGAAAGCATCTTACGGATAGCGCCTTCCAGCACCCGCGCGTTGGCCGTCATGCCCAGGTTAGCCAGCGCCGCGCCCGGAAGCAAGAAACGACAGACATCGACGTAACGCGAACGAATGCGTCGATCGTGCGCTTCCTCGCTCTCATTTTCCCGACGCGGCATCGCAGCAGCGATAACTCTCTTCACCGGCTCCAACGAGCGTTGATAGGTTTCAAAGAGCAAACGGCAGACGCGTACATACCTCTCTTGCAGAGGATGACCATCTAACTCCGGTGGAAGGAGAAAAGCCTCAGGATCCCACTTTTGGTATCGAGTGGATTTCTCTGTATAAGAGGCCAAGCGGTTGGATTCAATGCACTCTACGGCCAGGCGAGAGACGTTTTCTATCGCAATGTGCAAGACAGCATGTTCAGCGACCGAAGCATGCCCGTAACCCACTACCCATTTTTCATGAAAGCGGGCCGATTGTTCATCCGTCAGTTCGGCAGCAATTTCCCGAAAAGATTCAGGCGACCGCGAAGTCTTGGCGAAAGCAACAGCAATCGTCTCGGCGGATAGCTCGCGCGGCGAAAGGAGATAAATTTGACGTTCAAAGGACATGGAAACTCGCTTCGGTTCAGGTTAGGGGCGCGTACCCAGGGTGACCTCAATGTCCAGTTGCTGGTTGCCACGCAAGACGGTCAGCACAATTTTGTCTCCAGGGCGTTTGTTGAGCAAGAGATACTTGAGCAAATCATCAAAGAGACGAATTTCGCGTCCATCTGCGGCGATAATCAGGTCGCCTCCGGCTTTCAAAGCGTTGGAGAACTCTTCGCCGAGCGATTGCGTCCCACTGCGCAGACCGGCCTTCTCTGCCGGGCCACCGGGAATCACGGAGGTGACATAAGCACCCGTGGTTCGGGGCAAACCCAGCGCCTCAATGGCATGTAGAGGCAAGTCGTCCACCGCCGAAATGCCCAAATAGGGATAATCGAATTTCCCTTTTGCAATCAGGTCCGGCACGATCCGCTTGACAGTGTTGATGGAAACGGCAAAACCAATGCCTGAATTGACAGGTTCACCCACTTCGGTATAGGCTGTCGTGCGGATGGCGCTATTGACTCCGATAACTTCGCCGCGCAAGTTAACCAAAGGACCGCCGGAATTCCCCGGGTTGAGTGCTGCATCGGTTTGAATAATATCGCCATTGGCAAAATAACCGCCGCTAGGCGCGGCCGAACCGCTGGGCAACGAGCGCCCCAACGCCGAGATGATACCCGTGGTCATCGTCCCGTTTAACCCGAACGGATTGCCAATCGCAATCACCAACTGCCCCACGCGTAACACATCGGAATCGCCCAAGGGCAAGACAAAGAGTTCAGAGGAGGGGGCTTCCACTTTCACTACTGCCAGGTCTGAATAAGCATCAAACCCAATGACCTGGCCGTAGGTCTTGTAGCCAGAGGGGAAATCAACTTCAACTTGAGATTCTCCCTCGACAACATGATGATTGGTGACAATATGACCAGCCTGGTCATATACCCAACCTGACCCTTGACCGGTGCTGGTGCGAATCGCAACCACCCCTGGACTGACCTGTTCATAAATTTTGACAAACAATTCTTCTTGTGAAGTTAAATCGAGCGGCTCCCGCTCTGACACCACAGGAAGAACCTGATTGGTTGCCGGTGTAGCAACCATTCCTCCCGTGTATTGACATGCCAGCATAGTAAGCGCAAGGATGACGACCGAAAAGAGCAAAGAGATCTTTCTCATACCGTATACTCCTACTTTGAAATTTTAGAACTTCTTATAAAGTGAAGTCAAGTCGAGCATCGGCAGTCTAATACAACTCTAACATCGAGTATACTTTCTCGGCTACCGACACGCTGCTCTTCTCACAAGCAAGATACAACCGCCATCTACTGAGAGCAAGCCACATGGGACGGCAAAGGAGCACACGTTCTATACAACGCAAGCACGGCTTTTTGAGGGATGAATGAGGTGCACAACTCCTAAACGGCAACCGAGCACAGCTGCTTTCCCGACCATCTTCCATAAGGCAGCACCTTGCCTTGAGCAAAGCGTTAGAGGAGCTGGCTTCCGGCTTGGTAAGAGATTGCCTATCCTGTCATCAGACCAAGGCTTTAGCGACCATGCGCCTGACAAAGACTCTAATAAGTATTGAGATTTTGCGCAACAGAGATTTTCAACATCTTCAGGCTAGAAAGGATTGCTGCATGAAAAGTATTTGTGTATATTGCGGCTCAGCGGATGGAGTCTCAGAGGTGTTTCTCGAAGCGGCCAGGCAAACCGGTCGCATGCTAGCACAACAAGGAATCCGGATTGTCTACGGTGGTGGACGCACCGGCTTGATGGGAGCGCTGGCCGACGCTGCGTTGGCGGCTGGGGGCGAAGTGATCGGCGTGATCACCCAAAGCATGAACACTCCAGCTCTAGCGCACCCTTCTCTAACACGCTTGGAGGTGACGCGCACGATTCACCAGCGCAAGGCTCGCATGTACACCTTGGCCGATGGCTACCTAGCGTTGCCAGGTGGCTATGGGACGCTCGATGAACTCTTTGAGACACTTACGTGGGGTCAGATTGGTGAACACGCCAAACCGGTTGGACTCTTGAACGTGGCCGGATATTACGATTGGTTACTGGCAATGCTAGACCGAGCGGTCCAGGAAGGCTTTTTATTCATTGAACATCGCCAAGCTCTCTTGAGCGATTCAGAGCCAGAACGGCTCTTGCAAGCCATGCGCAATCATCGCCATCCCCATGAAGCCGTTCTTCGTTGGATGCGTCAGGCTTAACGAACGATGGTTCCGCGAGCGACAGACAAGCGATGTCGTTGGAACAGAGCCTAAAATCGAACCAGTTCCTGTGCTATAAGCCCCTGGCTTCAACCGTATGACGACTCGCGAAGCTTCTGTAAGCGAGGTTTTGCTCCAGAAGAACAAAACCGCCTCTGCAGGCGGTCTTGTTTTGCGCGGTAAAAAGTCTCCAAGAGAGGTCGTCCTTGCTCGAACGTCTCCGCGAACAGGGAAGGGGGCCACAAGCCGCTTGCTAAGAAACAGACGAGCGACGCATGCGGCGAGCGATGAAAATAACAGCCAGCAACGCGAAGGTGAGCAAGATGAGAAGCGGCAGACCGACTTCATCAGCAAAACCGGTTGCAGGGAGCGGCCCTTCGCCGCCAATAGCGCGCGTTCCTAGCTGGTAGGCAGCCGTTTGGGTCATGAAGCCGGCCAACTGTGTCTGCATGGCCAGCAGCGTAGCAGAGTCTGCCGGGTTTGTTGGCGTCCCAGTATTGCTTATTGGCGTCTCGGTATTGAAGTTAATGACTGCAGTGGGAGTATTGGCCAAAGTCGGGCGAGGGGTATTGGTGGGAAGAGGTGTGGGGGAGGGCGTGTTCGTCCAAAGTGCGGCTTCAGCGGTTAGCGTCTGTCCGGCTACCTGTGTCTGGCTGTTGGCTGCCACCAGAGTTTGCTGGGCGGCTTGGGTCGCCTGAATATTAGCGCCCCGATTTCGGAAGAAGAGCAAGTACGCCGCCATACAGGCCAAGGTCAGAAAGATGACACCGGCAAAGATTCCGCCGATAATCAGGAAGGTGCGATTTCCTCCTTCCTCGGGCGGTTGGGTTTCACCAGTTTCGATACCATCCAAGAATTCTTTTTCATCAGGCAACATTGCTTTCTCCTCCAGGTCTTAGAGACTTTTAAATTATATCATCTATTTTTAACCGATGATTTCCATGTTCGCCAAAGGAACCACAATCTCCTGGCCTGATTCCAGACGCACCTGGGCCGCCGGAACGCGTATTCCGCTTGGCATCAGACTCAGCCCTTCTTTCAACACAACGACGGTTGCAATCTGACCAGCATAGGGTGCTCGAGTCAGGCGAACCGTCTGCCCTACGGCCACCTGTAAAACCTCTCGCGGCATAGGTGGCGTTTCAACAACCGGCAGGGGAATGTAAATCTCGGGTCGAATATTTTCATGACGGTTATAAGGTTGAGCATTGAGAGTCACTTCTCGTTTGGCGTTGGTGGTCAATAACCGATACGCAGTACTGTTGAGCGGCGCTTTGCGAAAACCATCCAAGACGACAATCGGGTAAGACATTTGCATGGCTTGTGGCAACAAGTTGGGAGAAAGATTACCCAGAA
>JANWWB010000319.1 GCA_025056515.1 Anaerolineales bacterium | reverse complement strand
CGGTGGATGTTGACCGGCACAGAATAGATTTTACCGTCCTGTGAAATCAGCGGGATAAGGGTCTCTGGCATGACATCCAGCCAGCCTTCTTCTTCGTAGAGGAAGTTTAGGGGTTCAATCTGATTTCCAGCTACGTACGTGCCAATCAGTTCCTGACCGGCATGTCCTTGCCAGGAATCTGGCGGGTCGCCTGCCTGCAGGCGGGTGGCCAACACGGCACGCGCATTCGTTCCGGCGCCTCCAGCAACTGCGGCATTGATGAACTCGATATCTGGGTATTGAGCGTTAAAGACCTTAATCATTGCCTCCAAGCCAGCGGCTTCTCCACCGCCAGTCCACCAGGAAAATACTTCCACCTGGCCTTTTGCGGAGGCTGGGGGTTCAGTGGGTTTGGGTGCGCAGGAAGCAAGCAAGATGGTGGTTGCCAGTAGAAGGGTTGTCAGAACATACACGAGCTTTTTCATTCTCTCTCTCCTTTATCATGAAAATATAAACTTGATGATAGGGTCATATAGGATGAACCGTTTCTTACTTGCACCTCCTGTAGATAACTGTTGGTCAACATGGGATATGGGTGATTGCGATAAAATAAATATACGCTTGGTTTGCGCCTATCTTCAATCACTTTTCGGACAAATCTTGGACATCCTATGGACATTAACGAACAGACTTTTCCTCCGCTTTTTAAGGACCTTGTCTCTCGATTGTATGATCGTGTAGCGGTCGAATCACATCCGCTGGCAGGGTATTTTTCGACCATCTCTGGGTCGTCTTTGCCCCTGGCGGATGTGGTGCGAAATCTTGTGCGGGAGGAGATTGAACAATTGAAGCCCGAGGGTGCTGAATTCCCTCTCTCACCCGAATGGCGGCCGTACTTGATTCTCAAAAAGCGTTATATGGAAGGGTTGGACTTGCATTCGATTGCGGCTATGCTTTGCATCGGCGACCGCCAATTCCGCCGTGACCATAGCCGTGCCTTACAGGCGCTCAGCACGCGGATATGGCAAAAGTATTTCAAAAAGCGCTTTGTCGATCACAACGAGAGGACTCCTGATTTTCTTGAAGAACAGGAGACGCTGGAATTTCATGCCGAGACTCTCGACTTGAATGACTTGCTCCGCGGCATGGAACCTCTCATCCGGCGCAGATTAGAACTGGAAAATGTCCAACTGGAACTCAAGCTGTGCGAAACGCAAGTCCCGATCTTTACGGACCGCGTTCTCCTGCGTCAAGTTATTCTGAGCTTGCTGAATTTTATTCTGCATATTCATGACCAACCGCTCTTGACCCTTGCTACAGAGAGCGGGACGGTCAGCACGCTACGGATTGTTTTCCAAACCGACGAGCAATGGGTGTTGAATCAGACCGAAGAACAAGACTCCTTGGACTTGATTCGGCAGTTGTGCCGCAGGTTGCCTGCACGTCTCGAGGAGACCTATCCTCCTCCGGGCAAAGCTGGAGTGGGGGAGGTGAGCCTGATTTTTGACGGCCGTTCTAATCGTCTTGTCTTGATTGTTGATGATCAGCCTGCTGCCCAAAAAATGTACAAACGATACTTGAGTCAGACAGATTTAGATGTCGTCGGAGTGACGATGCCTTCCCAAGCTGTCGAAGTGGCCCGAGAGACACAACCTGCCGCAATCATTTTGGATGTAATGATGCCGCACATTGACGGTTGGGAGATTTTGCAAACCCTCCAACTTGATCCCCAGACCAAGCACATTCCCGTGATCGTCTGTTCGGCATGGGGAGAAGCGGAGCTTGCCCGAGCGTTAGGAGCGGTGGCTTTTCTCAAAAAACCCGTTTTCCAGAAAGAGTTGCTTGCCGTCTTCTCCCGTTTGGGGGTGGCGCAGGAGCAAGTATGATCTCGATGCATTTCCCCGATTCGGATTCGGAACTGCATGACCTGATTCGCTCAGTTGGTAAACGAGTCATCTATACCATTGGCGGTTTGTACCTGACGGCCCATACCATCGCAACGCTGGGATTTCCAGAAATCTTTAGTCCTGGGATTTGGGCCATCTCGATATATATGTTCGTGTTGGTGGGCATGAGCGCCTACCTGGCTGAGCGCAAATATATCCTTTCTCAGCTGCTGTGGTTAGTTGGCCTAGCCGGGGCTATTCTGTTGGCCTATTGGATATATGGTCATGCGTCTATTGTCCTTTTGCTTGTTCTCTTGCCTCTCATTGCGGTCGTTACACTGGGTGGATGGGGCGCCTTGGCGACAATCCTCTTTATTTCAGCAATTGCATTTACCCTATCAGGCCTGCATGCTGTGCCTACTGGCTATGGGGCCGGAATCTTGCTAGGCGGGATAGCGGTTGCCGCATTTGGTTGGAGTCTTTCCAGCAGCCTGTTGAACGCTTTGGATGCTGCTTCTTACCACTACTATGAAGCCCGTCGCTTTCTGGCGGAGGCCCAGGAACATCGTGCTGAAATCAGCCGTGTTCTCAAAGATCGCAATCAGATGAATTACCAACTGGAACGGCTGAATGAAATGCTGGCCTTCGCGCGTGCCCAGGCTGAGGAAGCCCATGAAAACCGCAATCGCTTTATGCTGGCAGTCAGCCATGAATTGCGCAGTCCACTGAACTTTATCATTGGATTTAGCGATTTGATGGTCAACGCGCCTCACACGTATGCTCCGCTTGAACAATGGCCTCTTGGTCTGTATGATGATGTGCAGGAAATCTATAATTCCAGCAAACATCTCATGCGTCTGATCAACGACATCTTGGATATGGGAAAGATTGATGCTAGCCAAATGACTCTCTACCGCGAGCGGGCGCAAATCGAACAGGTTATTGCTGATGTGCGCGAGATGATGGCCGGGACATTTGAACGAAAGGGCCTGTCCTTTTCGGTCGAATGTCCCTCTGACCTGCCGCCTGTTTTTGTAGATACCACGCGTATTCGCCAGGTGTTGATTAACTTGCTCACCAATGCTTTGCGATTCACAGACCAGGGCGGAGTGACTCTGCGCGTCCAAAATATGGACACATCTTTGCTGATTGAGGTTATCGATACCGGTACTGGCATCGCTCCCGAAGACCTGCCGCGAGTCTTCGATGAGTTCCGCCAGGTCGGCGAGGAAAACTGGCGAAGACATTCCGGCACTGGCCTCGGTCTCTATATCAGTCGCCGCTTTGTCGAGTTGCACGGCGGCCACATGGGGGTGGAGAGTGTACCTGGCCAGGGGACGCGCTTCTACTTCACTATTCCATATGTCGCAGCTACCAGGGGGACTTATTTGCCTTCTGAACCGGTTCGATT
>JANWWB010000307.1 GCA_025056515.1 Anaerolineales bacterium | reverse complement strand
TCATCCCGATCAACGAAGTGAAGTATTCTTCTGTGGCTAAGGGCGAATCACTGCCCGATACCGTGCGCACGCTGGAATGCTACGCGGATGTCATCGTCTTGCGCCACCCTGAGACCGGCTCGGCGGAGATTGCTGCCCGCGCTGCGCGCAAACCGGTCATCAATGCCGGTGACGGTGTGGGTGAACATCCTACACAGGCACTGCTCGATCTCTTCACGATCTTCGAAGAACTAGGCGTGGGCGTGGTGGACGGATTGACCATCACGATGCTGGGCGATTTGAAGTATGGACGCACCGTCCACTCGCTGGCACGCCTTTTGGCGCTCTACCATGTCAAAATCAACTACGTCTCACCCGAAATCTTGCGTATGCCGCGCGACGTGATGGACTACGTGGGCCAGCGTGGCGTCCCGCAAGCAGAATACACCACGCTGGATGAGGTACTGTCCGAGACCGATGTGCTTTACGTAACGCGAGTCCAGAAGGAGCGCTTTGAGAATATAGAAGAATATGAAAAAGTAAAGGGGTCTTACATTATCACGCCGGAGATTATGCAACGCGCCAAGAAGGACATGATTGTCATGCATCCCTTCCCGCGTGTTGGTGAGATCGACCCAACCTTTGACGACGATCCCCGTGCCGCCTACTTCCGCCAGATGGAATACGGCCTATATGTTCGCATGGCCTTGCTGGCTATGGTACTTGGAAAAGCCTAACGTTTGCCGGTCCGCACGTTGGCACGTTCAAACACACATGGAAGGGTGATAACGTGCCAACGTGCCAATCGAATAGCTATGGAAACCTTCTTCACCCTCCTCGCCCGCCGTGTGGATGAATGTGCCTCACTCCTGTGCGTCGGCCTCGACCCGCATCCTGCAGATTTGCCTGCCCCCACCGCTGATGCGGCGCGAACCTTTTGCCTGCATCTCATTGAGCAGACTGCCCCCTATGCAGCAGCCTTCAAGCCCAATTCCGCCTTCTTCGAGGTCTTCGGCGCCGAGGGCTGGACGGCGCTCAAGGAGGTGATTGACGCCGTCCACGCCGAATCGAAGCGCCTCGGCTCTCGAATTCCCGTCATCCTGGATGCCAAGCGCGGCGACATTGCCTCCACTGCCGAGGCCTATGCCCGCGCCGCCTTTGAGACCCTTGGTGCAGATGCCCTAACCGTCAATCCCTATCTTGGACGCGACGCAGTCGAACCCTTTCTGCGCGATCCGAACAAAGGCGTCTTCCTACTCTGTAAGACGAGCAATCCCGGGTCGGCAGATTTGCAGGATTTGACCGTGGGCAGTGGACAGCAGACCGCAGACCGCGCCTTGTCATCTGCCGTCCGCCGTCTGCCGTCCGTCTCTCTTTACGAGCACGTTGCCTATCTCGCCCAAACCTGGAACACCGCTGACAACCTTGGTCTGGTCGTCGGGGCAACGCATCCTGAGGCGCTCGCCCGCGTCCGATCGGCCGCGCCTGACCTGTGGTTCCTCGTCCCTGGCGTCGGTGCGCAGGGTGGCGACCTGAAATCCGCCCTGCGCGCCGGCCTGCGGATGGACGGCAAAGGCCTGCTCATCAACGTCTCACGCGGCATCTCGCGCGCCGAAAATCCTCGCCTGGCGGCTGTCGAATTCCGCGAGCAGATTCTCGCTTTTCGTCGTCCGAAAGTCTAATCATCCACGAACATTTGACGATTTGACTAGCGGATGACTTGACGACTGATCACATGACTTTTTACCTCACCGCCCTTATCATCACTATCACCTACGTTGGCATCGCCCTCGGGGGCTACCCAGGGCTGCGCGTCAACCGCACGACGCTGACGCTCATCGGCGTCGGCGCGCTGCTGGGGCTAGGGTTGCTCGACTTCAAACAGCTGGGCAGTCTGCTCGAAATCAACACCCTCGTCCTGCTCTTTGGCATGATGATTATCAATGCCAATCTGCAACTGGCAGGCTTCTTCCGACTGGCCGGAGCCTCTATTCTCAAGTTTACTCGTTCGCCGCGCGCCCTGCTGGCGTTGGAAATCCTCGTCGCCGGCGTGTTAAGCGCCCTGTTTCTGAACGATACCATCTGTATTATGCTCACCCCGCTCATTGTGGATGTGACCCTGACCGCCAAACGCAACCCCGTCCCCTACTTGATTGCTCTAGCGACGGCTGCCAACATTGGCTCGGTGGCCACCCTCACCGGCAACCCGCAGAACATGATCATCGGCATCGCTTCGGGGCTTTCCTACTTAGAATTTGCCGCTGCGCTGACGCCGATTGCCCTGCTTAGTCTGGTCGTCATCTGGGTTGTGCTGGTCTTGTTCTATCCACAGGAATTCCGCCGCGACCATTTCGATCATGTCGAAATTCCTGACCCGCGCGTTTTCCGACCGCTGCTTGCGAAGAGCCTGATTGTCACCGTTGGTCTGCTTGTGGCCTTCGTCTTGGGCGTGCCGATTGCCGAAGCCGCTTTTGTGGCCGGCTGCATCCTCTTGTTCACCCGCCGTGTCCGGCCGGAGAAGGTGATGAACGAGGTGGACTGGAATCTGCTGGTCTTCTTTGCTGCGCTGTTCATCCTGACTGGAGTGATCGAACTGTATCACCTGACCGATGGCATCTTCGCTGCGCTGGCTTCTTTCCTAGAACGAGGCGCAGCTGGACTTTCGTTGATCACCGTCATCATGTCGAATCTGGTCTCGAATGTGCCAGCGGTGCTCTTGCTGCGCCCGGCTGTGATGGCCTTACCCAATCCAACCGCCGGCTGGCTGACCCTGGCCGTCGCTTCCACCCTGGCCGGGAATCTGACCCTGCTTGGCTCGGTGGCCAATCTCATCGTTGCCGAGAGCGCCGCCAAGCGTGGCATCAAATTGACCTTCTGGGAATACACCAAAGCTGGTCTGCTCATCACCGTCCTCTCGCTGGCAATTGGCATTGCTTGGATTCAACTATTCATCTGGAAATAAACGGAGTTCGCATGACATCCCCACTAGCCGATGTTTCCTCTCTTGCCGATGGTCTGCTTGCGGCCGGCTGCGTCAAATTCGGCGAGTTCACCCTCAAATCGGGGCTGAAATCCCCCATCTATATTGACTTGCGCCAACTTATCTCACACCCGCGTCTATTGGCCCTTGTCGCCTCTTGCTATCTCCCTATCCTGCAACACCTCTCTTTTGACCGACTAGCGGCTTTACCCTACGCGGCCATCCCGATTGCCACGGCCATCGCCTTGCAAGGGAACTACCCGCTGATTTATCCACGCAAGGAGGCCAAAGATTACGGTACAAAGGCAGACATCGAAGGCGAATACCATCCCGGCGAAACCGTCGTTGTGATTGACGACCTGGCCACTACCGGGGGGAGCAAGTTCGAGGCCATCGAAAAACTGACTGCTGCCGGTCTGACCGTGCGGGATGTGGTCGTGCTGATCGACCGCCAATCGGGGGCCAAGGAGGCGCTGGAGGGAGCCGGTTTCCGCCTCCACGCTGTTCTGACCATCACGCAATTGCTCGATCATTGGGAGAAAACAGGAACGGTGGATAAAGATAAAATCGAAACAGCGCGTCATTTTCTGAAAGGATACGGATGAGTCCGAATACACTTTCCACTCCGTCCTTGAAAATCTTGGCAGAGAGATCACCTTTGATTGTCAGAGAATGGTCCCGCGGCGTTCTGGTGCCCCTAGGGTATCCATGCCATATCTGAATGTGTTGAGGGTAATTCGAAAGAAATCGGAGAAAGCTTTCGGCGACGAGGCCGAGGTCACCCCGGAAGAGGAGGCCGCACTGCATATGGTCGAAATCCCGCCAGATTTCTGGCAGGCGTTACGAAGCAAAGGCCACCTTTGAGAACATTGCCCATACCCATCAAGGGGAGTATCTCTGCGCCATCTTGGAAGCAAAATGAAAGGAAATGTAGCGGAACCACATCGCGAGAGCTTGCAAGAAGCAAAGTCAATTCGAAGATAACAATGTAGGTGCTATCATGAACCGAATCTTTCACCTTCTCCAACATTGGGCGAATTGGAAGACGATTGCCCTTTTGACGGCGCTTTTTCTGACGTTCACGGTTTTCATTTTGCCTGCCGCGGCCTCTGCTGATGGAAAATCGCTGTCGGTGCTGGACCGTCGCTTTTGGTATACCCCGCAACAGGCCTATGAAGCCATTTCGCAATACAGCCCCGAGGCACGCCAGGCTGCCATGCTTACTCACCTGAGCCTCGACGTAATGTACCCGCTCATCTATGGTCTCCTGCTTAGCTTGCTCTTGCTCGTCGTATACCGCCATGCGCCCGTCGCTCAACAATCCCAACTTGTCCTCCTCCCCTGGCAAGCAGTCTTTGCAGACCTGTTTGAGAACACCGGCCTGGTAGTCATGTTTGCTCTCTATCCCGCCCGTTTTTCGTTGCTTTCATGGCTTACCGCTATCTTCACGGCGTTGAAATGGCTGCAACTGGGCCTCTCTCTGCTTGTTCTGTTGATTGGTGTCCTGCTCCTCATCTCACGAAAAATAAAGCGCAGTGTATAAAGTTTTCCGCACCCTTCTCTTCCGCCTCGACCCCGAAACTGCCCACAGCCTGACCCTGAACCTGCTCCGGCTGGCGGGCGGTTTCCCGCCCTCGTGCTGGCTGTTACAAGCTCTATTTGCCGCACCGGAGAAGCCGGTGCAGGTGTTCGGCTTTCGTTTTAAGAACCCGCTTGGGTTGGCTGCAGGCTACGACAAGGATGCCATTGCCGTGCGCGGACTGGCGGCGCTTGGCTTTGGTCATATCGAAGTCGGGACGGTTACCCTGCGTCCACAGCCGGGCAATCCAAAGCCGCGCCTATTTCGGCTGGTGGAGGACGAGGCGGTCATCAACCGGATGGGCTTTCCGGGGAGAGGAGCCGAAAAAGTGGCCATGTCCTTACGACGAGGGTTGAGTCGCCAAAGGTGTATCGAAACCCGACCAAGCAACCTCCGGAAGGGCGAGGAGATTGCTTTGCACCCTGCGGAGGCCCGCCATGATACTATCATCGGCGTGAACTTGGGCAAGAACAAAGACACCCCGCTCGAATCTGCTGCTGAAGATTACCTTGCCCTGATGCGCATCTTTGCTCCGTTGGCAGATTACCTTGCCATTAATGTCTCCTCACCGAACACTGTCGGATTGCGCCGCCTGCAAGGACGGGAAATGCTCGAGGGGCTGCTGAGCGCGATCGCCGAAGAACGTCAACAATCCCAAGTCAAGCGCCCTATTTTGGTCAAATTGGCTCCCGATCTGACTGATGAGGAACTAGACGATGCCCTGGATGTGATTCTGAGGACGGGGATGGACGGTGTCATCGCCACGAACACTACCCTAGGGCGTGAGGGACTGCGCTCTCCTTATCGGCAGGAAACTGGCGGCTTGAGCGGACGCCCACTGCGGGTCCGCAGCGAGGCGGTGCTGATGCAAGTGCTAAAGCGGTTGGAGGGGCGGCTGCCGGTCGTCAGCGTAGGCGGGATCATGAATCCGGAAGATGCCAAACGCCGCCTCGAAATGGGAGCGGCGCTGGTGCAGGTGTACACGGGGCTTATCTACGCTGGGCCGGGTTTGGTGAGAGAAATCGTTCGAGTGTTGTAAGGTCGCTCTCAGGGTTGCGCCGGCCGGAAGACCGGTTGGGGGTGTTCGGTGGGCTTGGCAAAAAAATCAGGGGGGAGAGGGAATGGCTGATAGACTGCACCTGTTCCGATGGTGCCATAAGGGATGATGTACAGTTGTGTTTTGGCTTCTGCCCCTTGTTTGATGTTTTGATAACCAAAGGCAATATATGAACCATCCGGACTCCAGCTAGCATCGGTGTAACAGCAAGCCGTTCCTAGCGGGTCAATTTCTCGTCCCTGGCGGAGGCGCGTGTTGTACTCGTAAAGATAGCCGTAGAATTGATTGCGGATACGGCTATTGAGCAGAAATAGATTCTCGCCATCCCAATCATACGAGGGAATATAGGGAGAGGAGGCAAAGCCTTTCATTTCAAAGCGGACGGTCGGGAAGTTATCGAGTAAGCGAGGAGGGGTGGCGCCGCAAGCCGAAATATCGAGCAAGTGAATTGCATCTACCCGAATGCCGCTTTGGGGAATTTGTGTCTTGAGAGCGATGACCTTCCCATCGGACGACCAAGCACCGCCTTGGGAGATCTCGCTGCGATAGTTCAGACAACTCACCATTTGTAACAAGTCATTATGATTGCGCGCTTTGCCCAGGCGCTCTAGGTCAAAGTGAAGGATGTAGAACATGTTGTCGAGTGCCAGGAAGAGCTGCTTGCCATCGGGGGAAATGGCGATGTCGTCCACTCGCTCGGCAGCGTTGAAGCAGGTAAGGGTTCGGTTTTCTCCTTCCAGAGTAACCAGGCCAATGCACTTGCCGCTAATATACAGCAACGCCTTGCCATCTGGCGTCCATTCCAAGCTGCTCTTGGCAGCGCCGTCGCTGGTGAGTTGTTTCAGATCCGAGCCATCCAGGTGAGCCACCCAAATGTTGTTGGCATTGACAAACGCAATCATATCCGCTCCTCCCAGCAGGGG
>JANWWB010000270.1 GCA_025056515.1 Anaerolineales bacterium | reverse complement strand
TGGTGGCAGCAGCGGTCAATCGCTACGAATGCCTCGGCGGGTATGATTGGGCAAAGGATGCACACAAACCTGCCCTGCGATATGTCCCAGCCGGGAGCGTGTATTATTTCGAGTCACAAGGAACTGTGTTCCTCACAAAACAGGTTTTAGAAACTAACGCCATTGCCGATAAAGGCGCTCAAATCGGCTTTGGTCAAATTTTTATTCAGGAGGTTCAAGATGTTTGAAGCAACTCGCATGCTCTTTCTTTATGTCGAAACGCCCCTGCATTCCGGTTCGGGTCGTGGCTTAGGTGCGGTAGATTTACCCATTCAGCGCGAACGAATCACCAACTATCCCATTGTGCAAGCCAGCAGCATAAAGGGTAGAATGCGCGCCGCCTGTGACCCTAAGCTTAATTCTTCCTCTAAGCTTAGCAAGCAGGAACATCTCGCCATTTTTGGTCCCGAAGCCGGTGAAGGGGCTTCGGACTACGCTGGGGCGATCTCGTTTGGTGATGCGCGCCTTTTGCTATTTCCAGTGCGCTCGCTGGCTGGAGTCTTTGCCTGGACAACCAGTGTGGATGCGTTGCAACGCTTTCAGCGCACAGCCGAAATTGTTGGTTTGTCACTCGCTGCGATGATTCCACCTGCGCCGCCTGATAAAGAGACAGCCTGGGTCAACGGTGATGTGTTGGTTGCCGGAGAAAGCGTGGTGTTAGAAGAGTTTAGTTTTAAGCCTGACCAAACTCATGCAACTGCTGTAAACGCAATTGGTCAATGGCTAGCAAACTATGCTTTGCCCCAAACTCCTGAATACCAGTATTGGCGAGCAGTGCTTCCCCAGAAGCTGTGCATCCTGCCCGAAGATGCCTTCCGCGACTTTGTTCAGTATGCCACGGAAGTACAAACCCATATCAAGATCAACCCGGAAACCAAAACCGTGGCAACCGGTGCTCTTTGGACGACCGAGAGCCTTCCTAGCGATACATTGCTATATGCTCCGATCATGGCTACAAAAACGAGAGAGAAGAATACTCCACTCACTGCAAAGGAAGTAATTCAAAAGGTGATAGAAGTGAACCTTACGCGCACTCAGCTTGGCGGAGATGAAACCACCGGACAAGGCATTGTTGCCTTGCGCTTTAGCGATGGAGGTGAGGGATGAGCCATCAACGTTCGCTTGAACAAAATCGTGCCCAGTTCGCTTGGGATAAGATTACGGCAGTTAAGAACCGCAATAAGGACTTTGCCCAAAAATATGGTCAGCTTGCTCGTAGCGCAGCCGCTGAAGTGCAAGCCAACGGCCTTGCACAGACCTTAGCTTTCTGGAAAGCTAAAGGCAAAGGTAATCCCCAAGATGAACATCAGGTGATCTATCAGGACGTTTCTGCTTGGGTGAGCAAGCAAATGAAGATCTCTGGTGCAAAAGGCCTCCTTGAATGGATCGTGGATCAGGGAACTACCACCAACCAATACCGTCAGGCGACGGCGGAGGCGATGGCTTTCTTGCTGTGGTTAAAGCGTTTTGCCGAAGCGGAATTGAGTGAGGAGAAGTGAGGATGAAACCAGCCCCAATTCCCCCAAGGGATGCACCGAAACCGTCAGGCCTGAGTTACCCTTTGCCGGCTAGAACTGTTCAGGCTCTCATGGCACATAAGGACAAACTCCCTCAGAATCCGGGTTTGCTTTTTGAGCGCTTCGCCCCAGATATTTCGATAAGTGCCGATGTGAAGAAGGAAGCCCTCATGCAGATCACAAAGGCTGCCCAGCGTGCCGATCAGAAATTATTGGAGGCGCTCAACCAGCGTTGGGAAGAAGTCGCTAAAGCCATCCATGCTCAACCGTTTTCGCTTAAGACTGAATGGCGCCTCATCAGCGGCCTCGGGCGCAAGGGCCCCCTAGAGGTGGGTTTCACCTTCAATCGGTATGGTTTCCCCGTCCTACCCGGCAGCAGCTTGAAGGGCATTGCCCGTGCCTGGAGCTTTTACCAATTGGCAAAGGCGCTGAATGCCTCCGATTTGGGTAAGTTGGATGATCTTCTCAGTATCGATGAGGATGGGAAATTTCTAAAGGAGTTTCAGCAAAGCTTTTCCTCTTGCGGACAGGAATTGCTAAACCAGGCTACTCAGTTTCGCACTGTTTTCGGAACCACTGCGAAAGCCGGCGGCGCGGTGTTTTTGGATGCGTTTCCAACCCGCCTCCCCCAATTGGATGTGGATATCATGAATCCTCACTATACCGACTATTATCAAGGCAAGGATTTCCCCACCAATTGGCAAAGCCCCGTGCCGGTTTATTTTCTCACTGTGGCGGCGAACACCGAATTCCGGTTTGCTGTCGGTTGGCGTGGGGAGCAGAATGAATCTCTCCGCCTTCTTGGTGAGAGTTGGCTGATCCAAGGGCTCACCGAATTAGGTGCCGGTTCAAAAACTAGTGCAGGATATGGGTATTTCATTCACCAAATCTCTCCACCGTCTACGCAAACCGCATCGTCAAGCAAGGTTGAGAGCGTTTCATCCCAAGCAGCAGACGGAGGAGATATTTATACTTCGATGGGTAAAGTCAAATACGAAAACGGAAAGCCCTTCATCGTTGATGTGCAAGATCCCACGATCATTGTGCGTGTTGATTGGGCGTCTTTGAGGATGAATGCTTTGCCGGCAAAAACTTCGGTCAAGTACAATTATCGCATTAACCCAGATGGCAGCAGAAAAATCATCTCTATGGAAAAAACCTTAGGAGCTTGAGATGGCAGTTGTAATCACTACTACCGGGATTTCTTTGTGGAACAATGTAGTGCGGTCTCGTGGTGTCACCCAACCAAGCGAGATACAATTGCAGCAATTCTTACGTCAAGATCCTGAAGGAGCATCGGCAGAAACTAATTCGTTGTTGAAATTTCTCGAGAAAGGGGATGAATTAGTCCTTCTACATACCGAAGATGAAAATGCAAAACTTAGCGCGAGTGTTTTGGGTAACTATTTCTCAGACAAGGGTTACGATGTTCGGTTGGTCCCCCTGAACCTAAGGGGAAAAAGAGAAGACCTCGAGACTCGCATTCTGAGAAATTTTGTTGATGTGCTGATCGGTGAGATTGAAAGAGCACAAAGACACGG
>JANWWB010000252.1 GCA_025056515.1 Anaerolineales bacterium | reverse complement strand
GAAGAAGTGATCGAAACAAGAGAGATTGTTTGCAGGTAAGGCGGAACAATAGAGCCGTCGAGAAATGTGTCTCCGCCTTTTATAGCTGTGGAAAAATGTCCTTGAGTCGCTCGTATGCTTGGCGGTAAAGATTAAAAAGCTGTTGATATCGGCTGTGGTGATGCAAATTCGGTTCGGTGATGGCTTCGATGGTGATATAACGTTCAATCTCACTCCAGTCCTGAAAAGCGCCTATGCCCATTCCGGCAACAAATGCAGCCCCTAGTGAAGAACCGGGATGATGAGCGATTTGCTCTAAGGGCAAACCCAATACATCTGCAGTGATTTGTTTCCACAAGCGAGAGCGCGCTCCCCCGTTGGTGACGCGCGCATGGTCGGCTGTGAAGCCGCGCTCAGACAATACTTGGAGATGATGATAGAAACCGAAGGAAATGCCCTCCAGAATAGCTCGGTACAAATGGGCGCGACGGTGGGTGAGTGTTAGGCCTAAGAAAAGGCCGCGCGCTTGCGGATCGAAGATCGGTGTTTTCTCACCTAAGAAGTAGGGAAGAAGGATCAATCCCTCTGCCCCTGGCGCAATCGCTTCGGCTTCGGCATCCAGTTCTGCATAAGAAGCGGTGGGAGCAAATTCGTTCCGGAACCATTTGATGATGCTGCCGCTGGCTGCCATACATCCATTGATGAGGAATTTCCCAGGGATGACATGATAGTCCAGAAACAGGCGTGGGTCTACGGTCAAGGTTTCTAAGCAGTAGAGGATATCGCCAGCTCCCCCGAGCTTGACGAGTAAATCTCCTTGGACTTTGAGCCCGGCCGAAAAAGCCGAGGCAATATGATCTGCGCTGCCTGCGACCACTGGTGTCCCGGCAACCAGGCCAGTGAATTCTGCTGCAGAAGCTGTTACTTCACCGACTACCTCTGCAGACCAGTGCACTTGTCCTAACCACGAACGTTCAATTGTCGCAAGGGAAAGCAACCCATCATCCCAATCCTGGCGATACAGGTCAAAGAGGCCGCTCTCAAGGGCCCAATTCCTCTCAATGGAAAATGCGCCCGTCAACCGATGGACGATAAAATCATACGAACCCATAAGATGGCGTGCGCGTTTCATTGCTTCCGGTTCGTGACGGCGCAACCAGAGTAATTTGGGGCCAATGCTCTGTTGAGTGATAGCACTGCCGGTTCGGCGGAGTACATCAGCTTCGTCCAGATGGGACTTGAAGTGTTCGATTTCTAAATGGGAGCGGGCGTCGTTTTGCTGGATGGAGGGTCGTAAGACCTTCCCTGCTTCATCGAGCAGAATCAGGGTCGGAACCATGCCGCTCACACCCACAGCTGCGATTTCGTCCGCCTTGTGGCCGCTGGCCCTTAAGCAGCCATGCACTACCTGTGGAACGTTTTGCCACCATTCTTCAGGATCTTCTTCCGCCCACGCAGGATGTGGGGCCTGCAGGGTTGCAGGTGCTTCTGCTTCAGAGAGAATGCGACCCTCAAGGTCGCATAAGATGGCTTTTGTAGCCGTAGTGCCGATGTCGATTCCCAGGAGCAAGGATTTCATATAGGCTCCTTTCCTGCCTTTTACAGCTCCTGTCGAACTTCACGCACAGCAACCATAAATGCTTTAACGCGTTCCGGGTCAACGGGATTCCAAGTGTAGCCGTCTACTTTGAGACTCGAACCGACGATGACGCCATCGGCTACGCGCAGAAATTGGCGAATATTTTCCGCTTTAGCGCCCGTATTCAGTAAAACAGGGACTTGATCGCCGACAGCTGCTTTGGCACGTTGGAGCAACGAGAAATCCGGCTCACTCCCGGCCATTGGTCCAGAGACCAAAAGGGCGTCGGCTAGGGAAGAGACAACTGCGCTCCGCGCAACTTGTTCAATTGTGCGATTCCCTAGCGGTGAGGCGAATTCTGGTGTGATGTTGTAGAACACCTTGACGTTTGACGCGCCGATGTTGCGGCGATAGCGCAACATAGCCGCGGCGTTAGTGTTCCACAATCCCATATCGCTTTCGTAGACGCCTGTAAAGACCTCGCGTACAAAGGCGGCACCGGTCGCCAGCGCAATCGCAATCGGGGCCTTTGGGTCCCATAGAAAGTCAACGCCAAAGGGACGGTCTTTCGGGGCGGTTTCGGTACTGGCGCGCGTCATGACTGCAATTGCCTCAAAATCTGCTTGGAGGGCGTAAGGCCGGTCACCTTCGTTGCAATAGAGTAAACCATCGACGCCACCTTCCAGCAGTTTTTTGACGTCGGAAGCGATGCTTTCCAGAATCCCGTCTACGCCGCGTTTCTCATCGTAAAGCGGTGTGCCGGGCAGAGGCGGGAAGTGGACCATGGCAATGACCGGTTTGGGTGTTGGGAAAAGGTGTTCAAGAACGTTCGCCATCGTTTCATGCTCCAGAAAAAGGTTTAGGCAGCGTTTGCATAGAAATAGAGACCTAGAAGCAAAAATCTCCAAAAGTCTTTGTCTATCCTTATATCTTCGTTTGCTGCGTGCTAACCTTAAGCAGCTAACATCTTTCAGGCCAGTAGAACGCGCAGGTTACGTTCGCGCAAACACTGTATGAAATGCTCATCGGCCCCGCTATCGGTGATGACTGTGTGAACTTCACTCAAAGGAGCAATGTGGGTGAATGCAACCTGTCCACATTTGCTGGAATCGGCAACGACGTAACGCTCTTTGGCCGTCTTGAGCATGGCTTGTTTGACTAGAGCATCTTCCAGGTTGTATTCTGTCAGGCCGGCTTCTAAGCTTATGCCTCCGACGCCGAGAAAAAGCTTGTCGACAAAGAACTCCCGAAAGGCTCGCTCGGCGAGATGACCAATCAGAGATAGTTCTCCCGGTCGTAGGATTCCACCGACCACAATCAATCGAATGCCGGACGTGTTTGATAACAAGTTTGCAATCGGTAAACTGGCAGTAAGCACCGTCAAGTTGATAGGACGTTCGCACAAGGCCCGCGCAATTTCTAGCGTTGTCGTGC
>JANWWB010000171.1 GCA_025056515.1 Anaerolineales bacterium | reverse complement strand
CTGAAAGAGCACCTCGGCGAAGAGGAACTAGACCACCTGCTGGCGCTGGATTTGCTCCTGTCGGGTCGGCTCAATCTTCCTTGGGCCGCTCGGATTGGGGTGGACGAGGTCTGGTTGGCGGTCGAGGTCTCGGCGGTTGTGGATCGGCAGGATGTGGAACGAGCCTGGGAACGGGCGGCCTTGCTGCGGCGCGCCGGACTTCAGGCACTTGCGGTTGCGGCGGGGCATCGGTGGACCGAGGGGGCAGAAAAAGAAGCGGAGCGCAAGGGAGTGGTGCTGCAGAAGGACGGGCAGATCAAGTTCGTCGAGCAGGCGCTGGGAGCAATAAGCTGAGTAGTCACGCCTCGGAAGAATTCCAGAGTTCATCCATCAGTTTGGGCAAGGGGTGCAACAGGCCGGTGAAGGTGGTCGGGCATGGCTAAAAACCCTCTGTCTCTCCGTTCGGCCACAACCATTTCCTCTAAAGCAGGATGAACACGCCGGCATAGCATCTCCCTTTCTCGCCCTTCTTGCACCGAAGATTGCCCACCATGCATTCTTCTGCAAAGACGCTCTCTTTTTCATGAGGAGTCTCGTGCCGATATGGTATGTTGAATATACCTATACCGGTCGTTAGGCTCCTCCTAATTCTTAGTGTCCAAACTCATGTCCGAATTTCATAAATTCTCTAGAGTTCGGGCGCCAATTCAGACCTTTTGTTGTT
This sequence comes from Anaerolineales bacterium, assembly GCA_025056515.1. Classification (GTDB taxonomy): domain Bacteria; phylum Chloroflexota; class Anaerolineae; order Anaerolineales; family Villigracilaceae; genus UBA877. Next base: position 2,315 of record JANWWB010000171.1, on the reverse strand, counting down.
ACATGGAGATGAGGAGTGGCAGGGCCTTGGTCTTTCGGACTTCGGGCCTTGCTTGGAGCTTGAGAGGCAGTCTTCATGGGGGGTCCGTATTCAGTTCGCAGTGTTCTGTCTCTGTCGGTGCTGGAAATCTTCTCCAAAAAATGGCAATCAAGATGCCGACACTTAAAACCCCTTTTAGCGATGGTGCTTTTGTTCTTGCATGTCGAGTATAATTCAAGTATGCCTACTCACTTGACACATGTGGATGAACATGGCCGTGCTCGCATGGTAGACGTAGGCAGCAAAGCCGAAACCGAGCGCTTGGCCATTGCGCGAGGCGAGGTGAAAATGAAGCCTGAAACTCTCGCTTTGTTGCGCGCCGGCGCTCTCAAGAAAGGCGATCCGCTTGTTGTAGCGCAAATTGCCGGCATTGCTGCTGCCAAACGTACTGCCGACTTGATTCCTCTTTGCCATCCCCTCCCTCTCACCTATGTTGATGTCACTCTTGAACTGAGCGATAAGATTCCCGGGGTGCTCATCACTGCCTCGGTCAAGACGGTCGGTCAAACGGGTGTTGAAATGGAGGCCCTAACAGCGGTTTCGGTTGCGGCTCTGACCGTTTACGACATGGTCAAGGCGGCCGAAAAGACAATGCGGATTCAGAATATTCGCTTGGTAGAAAAGCGAGGCGGCCAATCAGGAGATGTTGTGAATGAATAGCACAAACGATCTATCTTTCTCCGGCTCTGAGGAAATGAATCGCGTTCGTGTCCTTTTCTTTGCCACCTTGCGCGATGATGTCGGCCAACGCAGTCTGGAGCTGAACCTTCCCCAGAACACGACCTTAGCCGAGCTGGAAGACTTGCTGATCGGTCGTTATCCTCGCCTAGAACGGATGCGTGGTCTGATGTTGGCCGCAGTGAACCGCCAGTATGCCGCACCGGATCAGGTTCTCCCTAAGAATGCTGAAGTTGCCTTTTTCCCGCCCGTTTCTGGCGGTTAATACAAAATGGTTGAATTTCGAAGACAATGGCCGATTCGTATCCCACTTCTATTGTCCTTACCGATGGCCCGCTGGATCTCGACCTTCTTCTCGCTCAGATGACACTTCCCACCACCGGTGCTGCAGTTATCTTTACCGGCGTTGTGCGGGGAGTGACCTGGCGTGGTCAGCCTCATGAGACGTTTCACCTTGAATACGAGGCTTACGCTCCGATGGCTGAAGAGAAAATGCGCCAGGTAGCGCAAGAGATTCGTCAGCGCTGGCCTGAAGTACAAGGTATTGCAATTGTCCAACGCGTCGGACGGCTGGACGTCGGCACGCCGACCACCGTGATTCTCTGCACGGCGGCGCATCGAGATAGCGGAGTCTTTGAAGCTGCTCGCTATGGGATTGACCGACTTAAAGAAATTGTCCCGGTGTGGAAGAAAGAGGTCGGCCCCCAAGGCGAGACCTGGGTGGAAGGACATTATCATCCCCGCCCGGGAGAGTAACGCTGCATGTATGGCTGTCTGAATTGTCGCCGTTCTTATCCGTCAAGCGGTTTGCCTTATTCTTGTCCGGTTTGTGGCGGGATCTATGATGACCAGGCACTTTGGGCTTTTGACCCTTTGGCCCTAGATGCGACTCAGCCTGGCATTTGGCGTTATCGCCACACCTTTGGTTTGCCACCCGAACAAGAGCCTGTTAGCTTAGGCGAGGGGCGAACGCCGTTGGTCTTGACGCGGCTTAAGGGGCGCAAAGTTTATTTTAAGTGCGAATATCATAACCCCACCGGCTCCTTCAAAGATCGTGGTTCAGCGCTGCTGATTGCGTGGGCGAAAGCGCGCAGTGCAACAGAGATTATCGAAGATTCTTCTGGAAACGCCGGCGCCTCCTTGGCAGCTTACGCCGGACGTGCCGGGATGCGTGTGCGCATCTATGTTCCATCATCAGCTTCTGGCCCCAAACTTCGGCAAATCGAGATGTATGGTGCAGAGCTTTGCGTTGTGGATGGCCCTCGTTCGGCGGTCGCAGAGGCGGCGCGGCGTGTAGCGCAAGAGGGGGCTGTGTATGTAAGCCATGCTTATTTGCCGTTCAATCTGCGCGGCTATGCTACGATTGCCTATGAAATTTGGGAGCAATTAGGTGGGCGTCTGCCTGGAGCGATTCTTGTCCCAGCTGGACAAGGAGGCTTGCTCCTAGGGTTGGCGCGTGGTTTTCAGGCGTTGCAACATGTGGCCTATCCTTCTTTGGACAGATCGCTGCCTTCGCCTTGGCCACGCTTTCATTTCTCCCTTCAAAGACGTCGGCACGATATCCCATCATTCCCGCGCCTGATCGGGGTTCAGGCGCG
>JANWWB010000137.1 GCA_025056515.1 Anaerolineales bacterium | reverse complement strand
TAGCTTGGGGCATCCAAGGTTGCCAGCTTGGATCAGATGCGGGTAAGAATTCTACCCCAGCCCAGAAGTCACTTGCTCGAGGGGTTACGGGTAAGCCAACTACCGCATTGGGCTGATTGGGTTGTAGCCACTTCCAAGCAGAGATGATGGTCTTCAGGTTTTGTGGGGTTAAACTGGGCGTCACCGTTCGACCATAATGGGGCGGTGCGGTTTCGATATCATCGGCAATGCCGCACTGGTCGTTGCGACAATAGCGGTACTGGAATGTGCTCAATGACCTGAAAGGACTGTACAAGCGATACATCCATTTTCCGTTACCCAGGGGCCACATTGGAATCGGCTCGGCCCAACCATATGGATTGAACTGGATAGAGATCATATCCGAAACAGGGGTCTCAGGCGGAGTCTCGACCTCAAATAGAATGGGAGAGGATGGACCATCTTGCCAGGTGGAAATATATTCTTGAACTGCAAATGTGCTCTGACCGGCAGGCAGGATTAATTGTCGCAGGACAAATGAACCATCCGGAGCATGTTCAGCATTCCAGTATCCATCGCCGAGAGTGTATTTGTAGCGGATGTCTATCCCAGCTGGTAGGGAGAGAGTCAGTGAATAGCGACCTCCCCCGACCGGAGTGAGCGTAGGCATGCGACTGGCCATTGTGCTAAAACCGGCATGGAGATTTGCGAAGGTATTCCCCAGGGTGATGAGGTTGCCTGCTAGGCGAATCGGGGCATTTTGAACGGTATCGGGAGGAGCGTGTACCAAAAAAGTAACAGAGACGAACTGACTGGGTTGCAGGGAAAACTCTGCCGGCGTGTTTTTGCCCTCGGCCACCATTGCTCCTTGCTGAAAGGTCTGATAAGCTCCATCGGGGGCAAAAGCAACCAGGTTATGAATTCCTGGCAAGAGACCGTCTATCAGGAAATAGCCGGTTGAATCGGTCAGAGTTTGTTGACCGCCTACAGCGATGAGAATACCCGGTATGGGTTTCCCGTCTACGGCGCTAACCACTTTTCCGCTCACGCGTCCGGTTGCTCCAGTGAATCGCATGTCGCTCCAAGAAGTGACCACATCTTGAACAATCCCAGGCGCTTGGACGTAATACATACGATAGCGAACGGGCTGATCATAGGCGTCATCTTCAAAGATGGGTAGGACGGCCTGACGCAGATATCGGTAGGTGACCACGCTGCCAAGAGGGAAAGGCAGGGTAAGGGTATAGTGGGTGGCATCAAGCGCCTGCATCGGGTAATTTTTGGGGTTCAGTCCTAATCCGGTGACTTCATCTACGATACTCAGATAGAGTGTCTCGTCCGGTAGAATCGGCGCGGGTAGGGTGACATTGAAGGTCACCGAGGCGGCTGGCATCGGTGTTGGTGTCGGTCCAATCGGAGTTGGGGGAATCTGGGTCGAAGTCAAGCCGAACCAATCTGAGAATGTGCAAGCCACGCTCGAAACGATGAGCGATAGACTCAAGAAAAGGGATACAATCCGTTTCATTGCTTTCTCCTTCGAAAGCAGGCTGCCAGAGTAGGCATCGAGAGATTCTGCGCTTGCCGTCGGCAAAATACCATAGGTGCGTTTAGGCGGCTTCATCTTGGGTGGGTGCAGTTTGTTGTTCTATTCTACTCCCTTTTGGTTCATAATTTACAAGTTGAGAAGGTCTCATCGATCTGGGCCTAGCTGAGATGGTTGCTCGTTCCTCGTTGTTCAGATGAAAGTGGGCTGTGGAGGCGCTATCGGCGAAACGAGCAACACAGCAGCTTTGACCTTATGAAAGGCAGGCTCTTTCTTAATTGGGCGCTGGCCGAAGTTAAAGCCGCTATAGAACGCCTACTGAGCAACCGGCTAAATTTCTTTGCAGAGAACGCAAAGAGGATGTGTGCCTGCCCGCTGGGCTTGTGCGGAGGCGCACATTGAGCGAACCATTTGCTGAGAGCAAGTTATTGTCGGTCGCAGAAGGCAAGACCAGTCTTTATATGCGGGTTGAGAGAGTTTGTTGTAACCAATCAAGGAGATAGGCAAAGACTTGTTCTTTTTCCGGTTCGTTGTGGGGCTCGTGGTATAGTCCCTCCCATACTTTGAGAGTGCAACCTTTCGGCACGCGGGCGGCAAAGTCTTCGCTGCCTGAAACGAAGGCTATCTGGTCCTGTGAACCGTGCATGAGCAGGAGCGGAATGTGGAACTCATGTGCATGTTCAAACGCCCA
>JANWWB010000071.1 GCA_025056515.1 Anaerolineales bacterium | reverse complement strand
AGCTAATAAGAACATCCATCGAAAGATAACGTCGTAGCTTCAAAGGAAGTTGCCAACGTGTCTGGCTCCTGGCCGGTTTGGATTCAACGTGCTGCAGTCGCTCCAATCGTTGTGCTTGCAGCGCTTCGGCAAAGCGAACCAGCAGCGTTTCGACATCTAGGTCAAGAAAACGAGCATAGGTCTGAATCAACCCGCGCGCTTGTACTGGCGAAGCAAGCCTCTCAAACGCTCCAGATTCCAAGATCTGTAAAACCGGTTTGCGAATATGAACATGAGATTCGGCTTCTTCTAGGCTGATGCCTAAAGTTTCCCGCTGTTTTCGTAGCAAAGCGCCAATCGAAGAAAACAGTTGTTGCGAAAGAGTGGTCGACTCGGGCGATGGCGCTGCTTCTTGTGCGGCTTGTTCTTCGGGAATTTCTTCGGTTTTAGGAATTGCAGGAGCAATGGTAGAGACGGGTTCTGTACGCTTAGAAACCCGCTTCCGGCGAGGTGAAATGGGTCGAGATGTTTCCTCCTCATCCTCTTCCACATTGGAAGATGGAGTTGGCTCAGGGGGCTGGCTGACAAGTGGCTCAGCAGCAATGTCTTCCCTCTGGCGTGCTAGAAGCGCTTCTAACGAGAGTCCTAGCCAATTGGCATACAGTTTCAAAAAGCCACGTGCCTGCACCGGTGAGGGAAAAACATCCAACTCGTCCGCTTCGAGCGCTTCCAAATAGCGGAGGCGAATACGCGTAGCACGCGCGGCTTGTTCCAAGCTCAGTTTCTTCGCCTGGCGAGCTTCTCGGAGTTGCTGACCAACGCTTAGGGACATGCGTAGGGATAGTAGAACATCACCGGTCGCCCCACAGGTTGACCGGTGATTGGATGGACGAAGATTAGGCTTCTTGGGCAGGAGGCGTTTCTTCTTCAAAGACCGGTTCGGCCTCGCCTTCGCGATAGACGAAAACCTTGACTTCCGGCACGAGATCCATAGTCAAGCGAACACGAACGGTATGTTCACCGAGTGTGCGCAAAGGTTGCATGTCAACCTGCTGACGCCTGATCTTAAAGCCGGTCTTGCGTTCAATCTGGTTGACAATGTCTTGCGAAGTAATCGAGCCGTATAGTTTACCGGTTTCACCGGCGCGAGCGCTGAAAGTCAAGCGCAGTTTGCCGAGAGCTTCGGCAATGGCGCTCATCTCCTGGTTGAGCAACGCGCGGCTTGTGGCCGCCTTTTGGCGAATGCGTTCGGCTTGTTTGAGCGCTCCTTCCGTTGCCAAGACGGCTAATCCCTGGGGAATGAGATAGTTGCGCCCATAACCATCGGCGACCTTCTTCACATCGCCAGCGCGTCCAAGTTTGTAGACATCTTTAATCAGCAAAACTTTCATGGTTCACAAGCCCTTTCTTTCAATAAAAATTCTTGGAGTGAAGGGTACAACACTCCGGCGGCTGATTGTACCAGAAGGTCGCAAGGGTGAGAAGGTTAGCAACCGCTGTCCAGCGCCAAGTCTGAAGATTTGCCTTATCTGCTAGGTCGGGCCGAAGGGTCGATTCGGGCTGTGGCCCGGGCGCTAAGCGGTGGTCAAGTAAAGCCACAGTCGAGATCGATTTAGTTCGGACATAGCTCCAACCATTGACGTTTGTTCACCATGGAGAGACAAAGTGTTTGGTTTGGATATTCTACAATTCTTGCTTTTTTAGAACAAATGTGCTACAATCTAGCTTGAAAGCTTTTGGTCTGTTTCTAGGTTCGAGATGTCTTCCCCCACCGACCGATTCTTCCTTGCTTTGCACGCCTATCAGCAAGTTCGCCACGAATTGCTGCACGCCGACCCCACAGGACAAGATTGGCACGATGCAATCGCCGCAATGCCTTTGGATGAGGAGGAAACGTTCTCGGAAGGTATGCTGCTTCTTGGTGTAAGCGAAAGCGGACGAGCGCTAGGACTGGATGTATACGACCCCGAACAAGGTTCTGTCCTAATCTCCGGCGATGGCGGCTGCGGCAAAACCTCTTTGCTTCACGCCCTGGCGGTTGCCTCGGCCGATTTGCCGAACGTGCTCTTTGGAGCACTGACCCCCTTCCCACAAGAATGGCGTGCTTATGAAGCATTGCCGAATTGCCTTGGCATTTGGCGTTCGGACCATCCGGCAGGGATAGAATGTCTCAGGCAAATCATGGACCAAGCTGATGCTCTCACCAAGACACGTCAGGTCATCTTGCTTCTGGTAGACAATTTTGACCTGATGAACTTGGGACCATCTGGCAATTGTTGTATTCGTTGGCTGGTGACAGAAGGACCTACCTATCAGATCTGGCCTGTGCTCGTCCTCCATCCCATGCGTTTACACCGGTTAGGAGATTTGCTGGAGCAATGCCGAACGCGGATTTTCGGCCACGTGCGGCGTTATCGGACAGCTTGCTTGCTCACCGGCGAACCCCCACTCGACCTGGGCGGTTTGATTCCCGGTTTGCAGTTCTATCTTTCTTCTCCGCAAGGCTGTGAAAGGTTTTGGATTCCCCCTTTGGAAGGAGTATTTCATGAACGTTGGAATGCTATGGTTCGACAATGAGAAAATCCCACTGACAGTCAAAGTAGAACGCGCCGCTGAATACTACCGGCGCAAATACGGTCTCACTCCCGACTTGTGTTTGGTGCATCCATCCATGCTTCAAGGAACACAGGCAGAAGTCATTCAAAGCCGCCTCGGCCAGGTGACGGTTCGCCCGTACCGTTCTATCTTGCCAGGACATTTATGGATCGGCGTTGAGGAACAGAACCGGTAGCCGTTTTTTCATGGGAAGGGGGTGAGTTCCTCTCCGCGCAACGGCCGCGGAGAACAAATTTCCGGCCTGCTGACGGCCGGAAATTTGTCTTCGCCCGGCGGGGATAGCCAGGCTTAAGTCATTCGCTTCCGATTGCAACGACTACCGCGGCAGCCAAGCCGCGACTATGAGTCAGACTCACCGACCAATATTCCAGACCCAATCGACCGGCTATGGCTTTCGCGCGGCCGTGCAAGCGCAGATAGGGTTCGCCCGAAGGATGATGAAGCGTTTCCACCTCGCACCAGGAAACGGGTCCGATACCCGTGCCAAGGGCTTTGACTGCCGCCTCCTTTGCGGCAAAGAGAGCAGCAAAGGCTTCGGGACGGCCGCGACACTCAGTAATCTCCTGAGGGGTGAAGACACGCTCTAAGAAACGTGTTCCATGCCGTTCGATCGCGGCTTGCACACGGTCAATTTCAATCAAGTCAATGCCGGTTTTGAGTACCATGATGAAAGCCGACAGGAAACGTTATTCTTTCAAAGTAGATTCATGCGGGCCGGCGACAGCAATCGCCAGAC
>JANWWB010000034.1 GCA_025056515.1 Anaerolineales bacterium | reverse complement strand
TTTTCTGGCTTTGAGCCTGGTTGCCCCGGCGTATGCGCGCGGCACGGATGACCCCTCGCCGCTGCCCGGCTGGCTGAACTGGTTGTTGCAGCTGGTGGGGTTGGCGCCTTCGGCCCCCGCCGCTGCTCCCTCCCCGGCGTTCACCCCCACGCCTTCGGTCACGGAGTACAAAATTTCGACTCTGGAGGAACTCGAGCGCCTGCCTGCGCTGCTCCAACCTGGTAAGCGCGTGCGCGTATCTGCCTCCGCAGCCGATGTGGATGCGATGATTGGCGCGTATCTTGCCACGCCAAAAGCCGCCCGAAATGGCCTGCTGAACGGCAAAGTGACCCTGCTCGATGGCGCGGTGAAGGTCGAAGGCGCCGTTTCGCGAGCATTGTTGGAAAAGAAAGGTATTCCTGTCTTTTCGCGCGGTGATGCGATTCCTGTTGCTGCGGAAGGTAGTATACAAGCAGCAGAATGTCGACCCAACATTCGCCTGACTTCAGTCCAAATCGGAGGCATTTCGGTGCCGTTGACCAATCTACTTGCCGAATTATTGAACGAAACCCTGCGCGAAGAGTGGCCGTTGGAGATCTGCCTGGAAGCGGTGACGATTACGCCACAAGAAATCAGCGCGCAAGGTTATCGGAAATAACCCAGCTCGAAACGTCTGTTCGAATTCGCTAAAAATCTTGACACATCTTTTACCCCTATGATATAAACCAAGGCGAGATGCTTCGCTTATGCTCCACTAGCACTACCCTGACCTTCCCCGCCCCACGCATGCGGGGGATGGGCTACTGCTAGGAGAGCACCTTCTGAAGGCTCTATCCTAACTATCCTAACCCCGCTTCTGGCGGGGTTATTTTTTTTGCAGGAGGTAGCTATATGCAAACACCTACATTGGTGATCAAATTCGGCGGTACTTCAGTTGGAACAGCCGATGCAATGACTCGGGCCGTGAGCATCATCGCAGATTTGCATCGCAAATGGCCGTGGCTGGTGGTCGTCACATCCGCCTTGGCAGGAGTCACCGACCGTTTGCTCAACGAAGCGCTTCAAGCGGCGAAGCATGGGAGAACCGAAGCGTTAGAGGCAGCTGAAGCCGAGCTTTTTTCTCATCATCATTCGATTATTGCAGAGCTCTTGCCAAACGAACTTGCCTGGCCGGTAGAGCAAGAAATCAAAGAGCTGCTCAGTTTGTTTGTCAGCCTCGTGCGCGCTATAGCTGTCTTGGGCGAGGCTACACCTCGTGCTCTTGATGCCGTGGCCTCCTTAGGAGAGCGAATGAGCACCCGACTGCTTGCTTCAGCTTGTCGTGCTCAAGGATTAGCTGCAGAAGCAGTGGATGCTACCCAGCTCATTGTGACTGATCACCGTTTTCAGAACGCTCATCCAGATTTTGATGCCACCACAAAGCGCGTTCGGACTCATCTAAGGCCACTCCTAGAAGCTGGGCGGGTTCCCATCATCACGGGATTCATCGGCGCTACCCCCGAGGGGATAACCACCACCTTGGGCCGAGGCGGCTCGGATTACTCCGCTGCCATTTTAGGGGCAACGCTTCCCGCACAGGAGGTATGGATTTACACCGATGTCGATGGTGTCATGACCGCCGATCCGCGGCTGGTGCCACAGGCGCGCACGCTTGCTGAGATTTCGTATCGTGAGCTTTCGGAACTGGCCTACTATGGAGCCAAAGTGGTGCATCCCAAAACAGTGCGCCCTGCCATCGAGGCAGGGATTGGTCTGCGCATTCTGAATACGTTCAACCCTCAGCATCCAGGCACGCGTGTCGTCCGTGAGAAAGGGGAAGCAAACTCCCAAGGAATTGGTGCAGTGACAGCTATACGCAAACAACGGCTTGTGACGATTGATGGACGAGGCATGATCGGCATCCCAGGCGTAGCAGCACGTGCGTTTGGCGCTGTGGCTTCGACCGGCACCAGCGTTCCCTTCATTACCCAAGCTTCCTCGGAACAATCCATTTGCTTTTCGATTCCCGCAGAGAACGTCGAGCATGTTCTTCCAGCGCTGGAACATGCCTTTGCGCTTGAGCTAGCCAATAGGGATATTGATCGCATCTGGGCGAGCGAAGAAATTGCTATCGTGACGGTGGTTGGAGACGGAATGCGCGAAACCCCAGGTGTGGCAGGGAAGATTTTCAGCGCCTTAGGACAAGAGAACATCAATGTTTGGGCGATTGCACACGGTTCGTCGGATGTCTCGATGAGCCTGGTCGTGGCACTGGCAGATATGGAGAGCGCAGTGCGAGCCATTCATCGCTTGATCGAGGAGCATTAACAGAGGCATTTATTGAGATTGATTTGCTCTGTTGCAAGGAGTCAAACTCTCATGTTTGAGTATCTTTGCAAGGCGCGTAGCCGCCGAAGCAATCTCCTGGCAATCCAGGAGACTGCTTCCCTCCCGCTTCGCTCGGGGCAGGCGCTGCGCTTGCAGTGACATAATAACCGATGTTTGCAACAGAGCAAGGTTGACGGTATTCTCATCACGTTATGGAGGAACAATGAAAATTCCTGTTGCTATCCTAGGTGCTACGGGGATGGTAGGACAACGCTTTGTTTCGCTGCTAGCTCATCACCCCTGGTTTGAGGTGGTTGCGCTTGCAGCTTCCGAACGTTCGGAGGGAAAACGTTATGGCGAAACCGTCCACTGGCTTTTGCCCGATCCTTTGCCGCCGAAGCTGGCGGAGATGCGCATCCTTTCACCCGATCCCGAGCAGCTGGCTGAGGCAAAATTGGTCTTTTCTGCTCTGCCCGCCGAGGAAGCCCGTCAGATTGAGCCGCACTTCGCTCGCGCCGGCAAGGTGGTCTGTTCGAATGCTTCAGCCTTCCGGATGGAGCCAGATATTCCCTTGCTCATGCCCGAGGTCAATCCCGATCACATCGCGCTGATCGAGATCCAGCGCAAAAACCGTGGCTGGCAAGGTGCGATTCTTACGAATCCGAATTGCACGAGCAGTGGGCTGACAGTCGCCCTTAAAGCTCTGGATACTGCTTTTGGCGTGCAGCGTGCTTTTGTTGTCTCATTACAAGCTCTTTCCGGCGCAGGCTACCCCGGCGTGGCCTCACTGGATATTCTAGACAACCTGATTCCGTACATTCCAGGAGAAGAGAGCAAAGTGGAAACAGAGCCACGGAAGATGCTCGGCCAGCTCTCGCAAGGAAAAGTTGTGGAGGCGCCGTTACGCCTTTCTGCCCATACCAATCGTGTGCCCGTTCTGGAAGGACATACCGTATGCGCTAGTGTGGAACTAGAGCAGCCAGCTGATGTGGAAAGTGCTGCCGCCGTTCTAGAAAACTACCAAGCTCCCTCCCTGGCGCGCGATTTGCCTTCTGCTCCACGCCCAATTATCCTGCTACGCCGTGAGCCAGATCGCCCTCAACCTCGTTTAGATCGAATGAGTGGTCACGGAATGACCACCGTGGTTGGGCGTTTGCGCCCCGACCCCCTCTTTCATCTCAAGTTCGTTGTCCTTTCCCACAACACATTACGTGGGGCTGCTGGTGGTTCAATTTACAACGCTGAGCTTTATGCGCGTTATGTGGGCTGGAAATGACACCTTGCTCCTTGCAAAGATCCCAGAAAAAGAAGAGGCGCGGGATGAGGATACAGGCAAGTTAGCCATACAGAAGCCAGAAGGGTCGATTCAACGAATCCTCATTTCGCGTTCGCGCTCTCGTTCGGCATCGCGGCGCGCTATCGCTTCGCGTTTATCATACAGTTTTTTACCTTTTGCAATGGCGATTTCTAATTTTGCGCGACCACGCTTGAGGTAGACGCGCGTCGGAATCACCGTTACCCCCTTCTGACGGACGGCGTTCCATAATTCACGGATCTCTTTTTTATGCAGAAGCAAGCGCCGAGGTCGCTTAGGATCATGATTGAAACGGCTGGCTTGCTCATAGGGAGCAATATGGGCTTCCACCAACCACGCATTCCGACCATCCACTTCCACGTAGGCTTCATTAATGCTCATTCTGCCGGCGCGGATGGATTTGATTTCGCTGCCCTGTAAAGCCAGTCCGGCTTCGAACGTTTCCAACAAAAAATATTCAAAGCGGGCTTTTTTATTCGTTGCGACAACTTTGATAGTCTCTGTCATGGCATCCTGAAAGTCCTATTCTAATACAAATTCTGCCGAATACCCCATAAAGACTTAGGACAACTCGTGCAAGTTGTCCTAATCATAGATGTTCTGTCAAAACATGTAGGGCGAGCGCTCAAATGATCCGCTCATCCCAGTCACACCCTTGACTTGCTAGGAATTGTTTTCAGAGACTATGGGGTTTGGATAACCTCAATGACGCCCAGAAACATGTTGGTATGCCAAAAGTTAACCGAGGAAGCAGTAACCCGATACAGCCAAAAAGGAGCTTTCTTTAAGTCACCTTTTTCATCGAAATTGATGGTTTGCCCAATGCCCGGAAAATCCCGGAAAGTACGAATCGCTACCCCGATATCATCTCGGGTAAGTTGGGTGCTCGCAAATCAGCGAGAAAAGGTCCGCCTTTATCGTATATGCCGGAAAAATACACAGCTTGGGGCGAAAGAAGCACAATTTGGTCGACTAAAGCTGCAAGTTCGGAGATCTCTTCCGCTTGGACAAATCCGAGGACATCCATCCCCAAAGCCTGAGCCATCTTCCTAAACTCAGAAGCCTGTCCTTGAGTCCACAAGGTGTAGACAAAAAACACAGTTTGAATGCCTTGACTATGAGCATACTGTGCTGCGGCTATCCCTTCTTTTGCTCTGTTGCAAAGATTTGGAAAACTCAGAATGCATGTGTCGTTATGAGCCTTTGAAGGCGGCAAGGCCTGGCCCAGTGACAGACTACGAAGTCCTCCGAATGATCTGGGAGACTGCTTCGGCGGCTGCGCCGCCTCGCAGTGAGACGACACCCTATGTTTGCAACACAGTAATAATCTTTTTTATCCAAATACTTTCGCAAGGCAAAAATTCCTGCCCACAGCCAGCTTTTTGAGAACCTCACCCGCCATCAGAGCCATTCCACCCGACGAGTCATACTTCACGACAAGATGACCACCTCTGCTATCCCCATTTCCATATGGCCAAACCGGCAAGCAAGCGTAGCAACCCAAAGACAAGCAAGGCCGTTCCCAAGCCAATCCAACCTCCAATGGCCGCCCCCACAAGTGATCCAAACAACACACATCCATTCACAACAATGCTGTACCAAGCCAGATGCGCCGGACGGTCATCTGCCGGCACACGCTCCAGCAAATAGTTTGGCTGTGCTCCTCCCACCACCGACCAGACCAAGCCCCCAAGGATCTGCAAAGCATAATAAGGAAAAACCGACCGCGAAAAAGCCAGAATAGTCGGATATAAGCTCATCGCCATCACACCCCAAGCAGTCAGTCGATGATGTCCAAAGCGGCGCGCCAGGCGTGCTAACTGAGTCGAGCCGAGCAGGACGGTCAAATAAAAGAGCGCTGTGCCGATGCCGATTTGTGCATCGGTCAATTTTAGGACGTTAACGTTGTAGAGCGGAAAGAGGGGAATGGCAAGGTATTGTGCTAAGTGAAACGCCAACAGGACCAACAAAACACGACCAAAGGGCGATTTCCAAACGTCTAGGCGCAGAGTTGTACGCTTTTCCAACGCAAAGGCATCGGTTTTCGGCAAAGGAGCGTTCGAACGCTCAAGGGGTCGGATGAAATATAAGTGATAACTGCTCATCAGTGCACCAAAGGCACCAATACCGAATACAAGCTGATACCCGACGGGGAAAGGAAGATGGTCAAGCAGATAACCGGAAGCTAGCGAAGAAAGTATAAATACGATGGAGAAGACTACGTTGCGAATTCCGGCTACGTGCGCCCGCCAATCTTCCGGTACAGCACTGGCGAACAAGATGTTGAAACCGACTCCCAACGGCACGCCAGGAATACCCATCAGCAAAGCGATCACAATCAGCGCCCAGATTTGTCCTTGGGCATCCAATAACCAAGGGAGCGGAATCCAGAGTAGATAAAACAAGCGATAGGCGATGGAAGTCCAAAATACAACCCGGTCAATGCGCCGACGTTCTATCCAGCGCGCAGCAGGGAGAGCAATCAACAAACTGATGACCGCTCCCATGGAACCGAGCAAACCAATCTGAAAACCGGTTGCTCCTAACCGCGCGGCATAGACGCCCAAAAAGTTAGCGGCGCTGCCGCTTAAGACACCGAACCAGCCAATGTCCCAATAGAGATGGTTGAAGTTAGAGCGATAAGGTTGTGGAACGGGTGTCCCCGAAAAAAGACGACGAATCATGGCGCGCTGATTATAATCGTCTCATGTTCAATCTGCGACGTTATTTCCTTCTCGATCCTTCGATCATTTTCTTGAATCACGGTTCATTTGGCGCCACCCCGCGCCCGGTCTTTCGTGCTTATCAGCGTTGGCAACGTGAACTAGAGCGTCAACCTGTGGAATTCTTAGGACGACGCCACAACGACTTAATAGCTGCTGCGCGCGCTGAGCTTGCGGCATATCTTGGCACTTCTCCTGAAACTTTGGTCTACACGACCAACGTCACTGTCGCCCTCAACATTGTCGCTCGTTCCCTTGACCTCGGACCAGGAGATGAAGTCCTGGCAACCGATCACGAATACGGAGCGCTCGACCGAACCTGGCGCTTTTTAGCCGCAAAACGAGGCTTTGTCTATCGCCGACAACCTATCCCCGTCCCCCTTACCACGCCTGCGACGTTTCTCGATGTGCTCTGGCAGGGTGTCACTCCTCGCACGCGAGTCATTTTCCTCAGTCACATCACCAGTCCCACAGCACTGATTTTCCCCGTAGAGACGGTCATCCGCCGCGCCCGCCGCGAGGGGATTCTAACCGTTATAGATGGAGCGCACGCGCCGGGTCAGATTCCGCTCCACCTTGATGAGCTAGGAGCGGATTTCTACGGAGGCAACTTACATAAATGGCTGTGTGCGCCGAAAGGAGCAGGGTTTCTCTACGCCCGCCCTGAAGTACAACATCTCCTCGAACCGCTGGTGGTCTCTTGGGGATGGGAAGCAGAAGTCCCTGGCCCGAGCCGCCTGGTAGAGTATCACGAATGGCAGGGGACGCGTGACATCGCCGCATTTTTAGCCGTTCCAGAAGCAATTCGCTTTCAACACGAGCACGATTGGCCGCGTGTGCGGGCAGCGTGTCATGACCTCGCACGCCGCGCCCTAGCAGGGATTTGTGCGCTCACCGGTCTACCTGCCCTTTCAGATGAACGCTGGTTCGGTCAATTCGTCAGCATCCCTTTGCCCGAGTCGGTAGACCCGGTGGTCTTGAAACACCGTCTTTATCATGATTACCGCATCGAAGCACCGTTCCTCGCCTGGAACGAGCACAAATTGCTACGGGTTAGCTTTCAGGGTTACAACTCTGAACGAGACCTGCGTGCACTTTTGCAGGCGATGCAGAAACTGCTGGCGGCATAAGTCCAAGGCTAGCGAAGCGAGCATAATCGCTGATCCTAGAGAGATTCGGCTTGTCGGAGCTTCTCAACCAAGCGATAGTGCTTTAAATAGCGCAGAGCATGCGCATCGCGGCCGAGAAGCAGCTCGGTAGCCTTTATAATAGAGG
>JANWWB010000021.1 GCA_025056515.1 Anaerolineales bacterium | reverse complement strand
GAGACGCGTTGCTTCAATACCGGACATATCTGGCAAGCCGATGTCCATGAGAACCACGTCCGGTTGCGTTTGTTGGATAGCTTCAAATGCTTCTCGTGCGCTCCCGGCCTCGGCGACAATCTCGATATCCCCTTCATTTTCAAGTAGCATATGGAGTCCAGAACGCACGACAACGTGGTCGTCTACGATGACCAAGCGGATTGGCATAGATTTTATTTACTCCCTTTCCTTTGCAAATGTTCGGGACAATAAGGGATTGTAATCCTAATGATGGTTCCCTTGCCAGGGGAAGATTCAAT
The DNA here is from genome assembly GCA_025056515.1 of Anaerolineales bacterium. GTDB lineage: Bacteria > Chloroflexota > Anaerolineae > Anaerolineales > Villigracilaceae > UBA877. The sequence continues at coordinate 4,293 of JANWWB010000021.1, read as the reverse complement.
CTCCATCTGCCCGTTTAGCAAGGAAGCTCGCTCTTGCATGCCTGTCAATCCCCAAGAATTGCTTAATTTTCTTGGATCAAATCCAATCCCGTTGTCGCTCACCACAATATGTATCTTTTCTTCTTGGAAATCCAACAAGATGTTTGCCCGACTTGCTTGGGCGTGACGGACAATGTTAGTTAGGGCTTCTTGTAAAATGCGGAAGACACTGGTGGCATATTCTGGGCAAATTTCTCGCTCTTCGCCTCGCATTTCAAGGTGAATTTGTAAATCAGCATGTTCGGTCAGTCGGCCAATATACCAACGCAGGGCGGCGGGTAAACCTAAATCATCTAGATGAGAAGGGCGTAAATCCGCAATCAAGCGTTGTAATTCTTTCAAAGAGTTAGCGGCTAGCTCTTGCAGATCGTTCAAACGTCGAGAAAGTTTTTCGTTCTTCTCAAGAGATATGTTTTCTAGACTGCGTAGCCCCAGGCTGATGGCTGTCAGGGTTTGTCCAATTTCATCGTGCAGGTCGCGGGCGATTCGCTGTCGTTCGGCCTCTTGGGCCTCAACGACTCGGCGGAAGAGTTCGCTCTTGAGCGCCTCACGTTGGGCGATTTCCTGAAGACGGGCTTGATTCAACTCATGGATTTTACGCTCAATTTCGACACGTGAAGCGCGCAGGAATCGCATGACAAAAATGGAGGCGGCTAGAGCGGTCAGAGCACGAAATGCTTGCACCGGAAAACCGAATAAGCTTTCGAAAAGATTTTCATTGAGCCAGGTAGATGGGGGCAATGGGCTAACTGCGGTGAAAAGTTGACCGATTATCCCATACCAAGTAAACGCTATGGCCGCCCATAGCGCGTCCTGTCCGAAGGCGATTAATCCAGCACGCCGGAAAGCACGTTGTTGCGCCATTAATCCTAAAGCGGCTACAAGGCTGGCCGGTAGAGCGAGACTATAGCGAGTCCAGACTTCGCCGACAGCCAGGAGAGAATCTGAAGGGTATTGAGAAGCCAGCCAGAAAAGTCCAAGAACCCAGATAGTTTCAATGCCGAATGGAACCAAAAGTGCCAGGCGTTGAGATTGTGGGCTATAGGCTAGTAAATAGCCGCCGAAGGCGCTCAGGGTTACAAACGAGAAGGCCAAGATAATCAGACGACCGGTTAGCAGAACAGGTGGTTCAAGGCTACCAGCACATTCAAGCAAATAGCCATACATGGCCAGCCATTCATGTAAGGCATGCAGCAATCCAAATCCGGCCAGAGGACGTAGCGCTTTTTGTAAACGCCGATCTAATGTTCGCCCGACTTCCATCAGGACAACCAACCCCATGCTAAAGAAAGCCAGGCCGTAAATGAAGTACACGAAAAAGAAAGGAGATAGCTGCATGATCTTTCGGAGGCGCCAAGAGTTGAACCGGGCTTTCTCATTGTACCAATTCAGGAGGATTTCGAGAAGCATCGGTCGCTATGAGCCTATCACCAGAGGTGCAACACTACCGAGAAACCCTCATAGAGAATATTATGGAGCGCCATAATAACTGAAAAACTCGCCAGATGACGTCATCCGTACGTAAACATGACCGCTTTCCGACAGAAGATTTTTTGCCGAAATCTCCCATGCGTGGAAGACGTTTGAGTCCGTTGCTTGGGTCTGTATCTGCTCCTCGACGAGCCTAGAAAGTTTGGCTGACGGTTCGGAATATCTTTCTGCTAGATTAGGAGCCCCAAAAGGTTTGTTTATTCTCTGTGTCATCTGTGAACCCCTGATGGTTGGAATTTGGTTGGTCAACTTGACACAATCTAACGCCTGTGCTAAATTTGCTACACCAAAACTTTCGAAATGTCATAGATGGGACAAGGAGGCAGGCCTGTGACCAAGAATCGTACACAAATGATGGTAGACCGTCTGCGCGAGTTGCAGGCTTCGTCACCGGATATTGAAGCTTCAGCCGTGGTGAGCGTGGACGGCCTTACAATTGCTTCTGCTCTTCCCCAGGGGGTAGAGGAAGACCGTGTCTCTGCCATGTCAGCGGCGATGCTCTCGTTGGGAGAACGCATCGCCACCGAATTGGGTCGGGGGTCTCTTGAGCAGGTGTATATTAAAGGGCAGAAGGGGTTTGTAATCCTGATGTCGGTTGGCGAGGAAGCCGTTTTGACTGCGTTAGCTCGCGAACAAGCTAAGCTAGGGCTGATTTTCCTCGATATGCGCCGCGCAGCGGAAGATTTGAGCAAACTCATTTAGGGTAGGACACTATGGAACGCATTCCTAAAAGCGGCTACTATTACGCCAATAAATTTGCTCTAATCACCCTCAAGGCGTATGAAGAGGTGATGGGCAAAAACGGCCTGAATGCTATTCTGAATCTGGCTGGCTTAGGCCATTTGATTGATAATTACCCGCCGGATAATCTGGAACGCGAGTTTGATTTTGCTGATTTCACCGCCATTCATGTAGCGCTTGAGGAAATGTACGGACCGCGCGGTGGTCGAGGGTTGGCCCTACGCGCCGGACGCGCCACCTTCAACGACGCCCTCAAGAACTTCGGCGCCCTGGCTGGGGTGGGTGACTTAGCCTTCAAAGTCCTCCCACTTCAGGCGAAAATACGCATCGGCCTTCCTGCGGCGGCGAAAATCTTCTCCCAGGTAACGGACCAGCTCTCCACGGTGGAGGAGACCAATGATGCTTTCCTCTGGATCATCCATCGTTGCCCGATTTGTTGGGGGCGCACGGGGTTAGATAAGCCCGTGTGCTACATTGCAACAGGCTTGCTTCAGGCTATGCTCACCTGGGTTTCAGGTGGTCTTGAATTTCGCGTCAACGAAACAAAATGCCATGCTATGGGCGATCCGGTCTGCGAATTTACCATTCAAAAAGAACCGATCTCTTGATGACCCTATGGCTGAGAACAAGTATAAGCTCTTAATTGTCGAAGATGACCTTGATGTCGCCGATATGCTGAACGCTTATTTTCGCGTTCAGGGATACGAAGTCTTCACCGTCAATTGGGGCGAAGATGGTATTCGGGCCTGCCAGGCATCTCGTCCAGACCTGGTCATCTTGGATATCCGCCTACCGGACATTGATGGCTACGAAGTTGCCCGTCAGTTGCGCTCGAATCGGCGTACCGCTGATATCCCGATTATCTTTTTAACCGAAAAACGTGAACGCGCTGACCGTTTGCAGGGTCTGGAACTAGGAGCGGATGATTACATCACCAAACCTTTTGATATTCAGGAACTCCGTTTGCGTGTGCGCAACGCAGTGATGCGAGCTCGCCAAGATACGTTGACCAACCCGGTGACCGGTTTAGCAGATGGCGTTTTGGTTGATGAACACCTGACTGCCTGTCTAAAGCGCAGCGACTGGGTGATGCTTATTGTCTCCCTGCAAAACTTGGATGCATTCCGTGAAAAATATGGGTTTGTGGCCTCCGATGATGTCCTGCGGGCTGTCAGCTTAATGATTCAGAATGCTTTGCGCGAAATCGGCGGACAGGAAGATTTCCTTGGCCATTTAGGGTTAACGGATTTCGTTGTAGTGACCAAACCCGAACGCCTCTCGGCTCTGGAAGGACGTTTACGCTCTCGCTTGGAACAGTCCCTCGACTATTTCTATCCCATCAAAGACCGTGAACAAATCGCAAAGTCCAACAAGCGCTTAGAAATCAAGGTCGGCGTTCTCAAGCCGAACGATGAAAAACTTGTCTCCTTAGATGCGCTCAAAACAGCGCTATTGCGACGGCGATGAAGTCGTTTTGAGCATGCCTCTTGCCATTACAGTTGTCCTTCCAACATATAATGAAGCGGAGAACTTGCCTTCCTTGGTCTCCGCTTTATTTGCGCTTCCTCTTGAGATCAGCGTCTTGGTCGTAGATGATAACAGCCCAGATGGAACCGGCCAGGTGGCTGATGAACTGGCTTTGAGATACGCAGGACGTCTTGCAGTGTTGCATCGCAGGGGGAAGCTTGGCCTCTCCTCAGCCTATTTACAAGCATTTCGCTCTCTCATCCAATCCCCAACGGTGGAAGCGATTGCTCAGATGGATTGCGATTTCTCGCATGACCCGGCGGCTTTGGTCGAGATGAGCCGCTGCTTGGAAACGGCCGATATGGTCATCGGGTCACGTTATGTGCCGGGCGGCGGCTTGGATGAACGCTGGCCGTTCTGGCGCAAAGCGCTCTCAGCTTGGGGAAATTTTTACGCTCGCACCATTCTCGATCTGCCGCTACGGGATGTGACCGGCGGGTATCGCTTGTGGCGTAAGTCCACTCTTCAGGCCTTGCCTCTCGAACGCATCCGATC
>JANWWB010000436.1 GCA_025056515.1 Anaerolineales bacterium | reverse complement strand
GAGCGGGTTGCTCCCCCATCCGTTCCCCCCGCTACCAGGAACAAATCCGGTTGCAAACGTAAGATATGGTCAATTTGTTCATGGGGACGGCGGCGATCGTTCAATGCAATCGACTCGATCACCCGGGTATAGGTGCTACGGGCAATTCGTTGAACGCTCTCCAAGGAGACATCGGCAAGTAATCCGACCACCACCGTTTTGATCACAGGCCCTGCTGATAGAGAAGCAGCGAACAAATCCACGCCTGTCCCATCCGGTTGAGAAGGGAGAATCAGACGTTGGTCAATGCCTAATAATTTGCGACCTGTAATTCTCTGTAAATGTTCAAGGGCATTTCGGACGCCTTCGCGAATATCCTTGAAGGGAGCCGCAGCAGTGCTGGGTGCTTGCCCCCTGGCAACGAAACGATACTGCCCGTCCACAACATCAAAGAGGAGCGCGCGCGTAGTAATAGACCCAACTTCAACTGCCAGAAGAGAATCGGTGTCAACAGCAGAAACAGGCATAGGCAGCTACAAGAATTGACTCACAAAATTGATTAAAAAGCTCAAACGCTCAATGAAAGCCGTCATCGCTGCGGCCAAAACACCGGCAAAGATGACGCCGAACGTCATGGCAATAAAGACCTGACCGATAGAGGCTAAAATCCGAATCAGTTTTCCGCGCTGGGGCCCTGCTGGCGTTTTTCGAGCGCCGAATTGCAAATACACCAAACTTGAGACAGTGGCTAGCAACATAATCAGAGCTTCCCCCAAAACGCCTGTAGTGTTTCCCGTTTGGCTTCGGACCGAAGTTATATCAAAAGCGCGAATGACTGCCCAAACTTGAGGAAACAACGTCCCGAAGATAGCGCCGCTGACCGCCACAGCTGCGCCGACACCGACCATGATAGCCAGCGCTGGACTACCCAGCGCTGCTGTCCGAGGTGAGAGTTTGGCCAGCAAAAGCACACCTAACATGAGAGGGACAATAAGCATTGGATCAAGCGTCCCGCCGACCAAGAGAGGCCTGAATAGGCGCGGCAAGAGAACTTGATTCCAGGCGATCACGGCCACATAACCCGCCGAGACACCCACAAAAATATGCGCTGCCAGTCGAAAAGCCGGGTTATCACCCAACAAGTAGCTCAAAATCATCACTGTCAGCAAGAGACTAATGATGCCTGTCAGCAAATCAAGCATATCAGGCTTTACCTCCCTTCTCATGCTCTTTGCGGGCTTGAAGGAGACCGGGGACAAGGCCAACAAGGACAATGACGATAGAGGTCAAAAGTCCCAATCCGAAGGCATCCCAGTAGCGTCGACTCAAGCCCGGCTGACCATACGTCTGCTCAAACGCCTTTCCCCCGATCAAGCCGGTAATCATCCCTTGAATTCGATAGGGTGCATCGGTTGCCGCATCGTAGTAAGGACGCACCATCGGCTCCACCTGTGCCGAAACCACCATAATCATTGGAGTTGTGCCGCGCGCTTGGCTTGTCTGTTCAATCCAGGCACGAGCGGTATCGGCGTTGTCGGTCAAAACCAACAAGGCGGCAAAATCGCTCAGTTGACGGACGCCTTCCAAAACTGGCGATTCCCAAGCAGGCGCAGCAGCTGTCGTCAAAGGTACAGCTTGCTGAGGGGCGGAAGCAAAGTAATAGATGCCAGCCGGACCTCCGGGCAGGTACCCCAGATTGACATATTGCGCTCCAGCGTCTAGATGCTTAGCTTGTGTAGCGCGCAAGAAATGTTCAGCTAGCGCCGGCCCACTTGGAGAGGTGGAGATCAAGGTCAGACGTGCACCTTGGGTGATCAAATAATCCATCACCGGTGCCGCAGCCATGTGCAACTCGGCAGAAAAAGCCGGATCGTAATCGAAAACGACAAGAATGGGCGAAGCCGATGGAATCTCGGAAAGAACTTGTTGAGTCCGCAACCATTCGGAAGGAAAGAGCGCAAGGTCGGGGGCCAATTCAGTCTTGCCTATCAGAGGCAAGAGAATAGAAACGATAAGCAAGAGCGCCGACAGCACCCGTCCAAAGGTCCCGGAAATGCGGGAAGGTGCACGAACCACCTTGGCCTGTCCCTCACGCAAGACCATCTTTTCTAATAGCTCAGCGTCGGCGCGTTGTTGTTCGCTGATTTGCAACTTGAGCGAATAGGCAGGCGCTTTGCGCTTGGGTGTGATAGGTGCGCTAATCGGAATCACCCCCCGCAAGCCACGCAAAGGGCCGCTACTTTCTACCACGCCTTCTTTTTCACTCAAATCCGGTTGAACGGTCGGGATGACTGCTTCAACCGGCTTCATTGCCTGCACCCAAGAGGGAAGCTCGGCAGCTTCCAACTGCCCAGCCTCAAAGGCCTCCGCCGCGACTTCTTTTGTCTCTGGTTCACGTTCAGGAACAACAGATTCTAACCAATCTGGAACTTCTAAGCCGAAATCCACGCTTGCAACGCCTTGGGGCGGTTCACCCTCTTCCAAAAAAGCCAGCGATCGCTCTGAAGCTGCCGTGCGTGCAGCATCCATTTCGGCCAGCCACTCAGGCGTATCGAACGAAGGGGCGCCTTCTTGAGCAAGCGAGGCATCTTGGGGTGTCTCTTCGGACGGCTGAACATCAAAAGATGTCAACCACTCGGGCAACGAAAACGCTTGTTTGGCCTCAGGAGGGAGGGATTCGGTGGTAAATGCCGGCGTGTTGGTTGAACTTGTCGGCGGTGTACCTCCCAAAGCAGACAGCCAATCAGGAATTTCAAGAGGCAGGATCGCCTCCTCCGAAGGCTTTTCTGCGGAAACGGTTGGTTGTTGCACTTCGGCGCTGAATTCTTTTAACCAGGCCGGCAAGTCTTGAGAAGCGCTCTCCGAAGAGGACTGTTCAGCTAAACGTTCAGCTTCGAACTGCTTTAACCTGTCAGGTTCGACTTCAGAGGATGCAGGCTTCTCTGCAGTTGGGGCAACTGCTTCGGGGACTTCAGCCCCGAATTGTTTCAGCCAATCGGGTTCGGCTTCAGTCGGACTTGGTTCACCTGAAGGTGGGGACTCGCTTATAAGCGACTTCAGCCAATCCGACTCAGAATCGGCCATCGGCAGCGGCTCACCTGTCGAAGCACTTTGACCTTCGAACTGTTTCAGCCAATCTTCTTCGGAGGTAGCCGGAAGAGCTTGCTCAACAGGCGCAGCCGATTCTTCCTCTTGCCAACCTAAAGAGCCGGCTTGGTGCAAATCTTCGCCCGGAGCCGTTTCGGCTTGGTCTTTGAACATTCCAAGCCAATCAGGCAAGAAGGATTCGGCCTGGTCGCTTGGCACAGAAGTTGTCGTTGGGGTTTCAGGCTCTTCCAGGCGCGTAAACCATTCAGGGAACGTTTCGTCCTTGCCCTCAGGATGCGGTTGGGCGACTTCAGGCACAGGCGGTATCGGGGCTTTGGCCTTGGGCGTTTCTTGCGCTTTAGCCGTAGGCTCCCGCAGGGCAGCTAGCCAATCTGGAATTTCTTCTTGCTCTTCCTCTTCTTCCCCAAGCCTGGATAACCAGTCCAGTGCATCGCTTTCGGCCTGGGGAGGACTTATCTCAGCATGCTCCAAGGCTGGTGGTTCCGGTTCCGCGCGATCTCTTTGAGCAACGTTTTCCGACTCGCGCAAGGCCCTCAGCCAAGAAGGCATGGCCTGTTCGAGTTCTCCAGTGTCTTTTGGGATTGGGACTTCGCCTGGTCGAATCGGCTCAGCAGGAGGCAGTTTTGTCTTCTCAAATTCCCCTGTAGGACGCACGACAGGGCGCTCACCAGCGCGAATGGGTTGCGAATCAGATTGTTTAGCCATGTCGGCATCGGTGAGAAACGCGCCGCAAAATTGGCATAGACGCGCCTGAGGCGGGTTCGATCGTCTACAGTTAGGGCAGAGAACTTCAGCCATAGACAAGTTACTCCCAATACGGGCGGTCAACCCCAAACAGGACGCGCAGGCCAGTCAAGAGCGCGCCCAGCGCAACCCCAATCAAAATCCCGCGCGCGCCTGCGGCAGCAAAGACCTGTGCCAAGATCGGTCGAACTGTATCACTGATAAGCGGTACATTCCCCAAAACCGGTAGCGCTACCATCCCAAGCAAGACCAACAGCGCCGTCACCAGGAACACTATGGTGAAGAAATTCATTCGATGTCGCCAGAGGCGAAAACCAGCGTAGGTTAAGGTGACAGCCAACAACGCCATCAAGCTAGCTTCGACCGGTAAGATAACCGTTTGGAAGATTATATCCAACACCCGGCTCGCAGCCGGGAAGAGGGGGATGATCATGCCGACAGCTAATGTTGCAAGCATGGAGAGAATGAGGATAAGGCTATATCCTGACCCTTTGGCTTTTCTCGCCAAGCGACGAGTATGCACAATCAACAGGTTGAAAATCCCCAACAAAACGGCAAAAGCTGTCAGCAAAACAGCCCAGCTCAGAAGAGTCTGGCTCATCTCGACCAGGAAAGGCAGCCGAACAAGATAGCCTATCAAAACGATCAGGCCAGAAACAATCGCAATCAGAGTAGGAAAGAGACCTTTGACCTTCACAGGACGCCTATCAGGGTTAGGACTGAGCCGCCAATCATGGCAACGATCAACAACCAGCGGAGCACATCTTGTGCCATCAGACTGACAGCGTGTAGGGTGGTTGGTTCAATGTATGCGCCAGAGGCATACAATTCTTCACCAATGAGCGGCTCTTGTGCCGCTGCATACAAAATGGATTGAGCCGTCAGATTATCACTGCCAGCTATACAAAAAGCTTGCGAGCGTTCGGCTGCGTCAGCCAAGAGGGCAGCCTCTGGGCCAAAATTACCTATTAGCACAACCGCAGAGACATTTTCATGAAGGATAGAAGGGATAGAGCCAGCAGCGTATGAAAAAGGTGTCATACCTCCCAAGCGTGCTGCGGTTGGGTCATAAGGAAGATTCGCCTCTCGAGCCACATTCCATAAGGTGTCCTGGGCTAAGAGCGTCAGAGCCGGGTCGCCTGAGACCGTCACCGGAGGTCGGTCGCTCATGACGGTCAAATTGGCCAACCGCCGCAACAGCGTCAAACCGGCGAAAGCCGAAGCACTTTGGGGGGTGATCAACATCCCACGGCCAAGCGAAACGTGCAAGCGAGAGCCGTCCTCAACCACGCGTCCAATCGCCTGATGCAGACGCCCAAAGGACGGGATGACGCGTAGAGGAGGGAGGTTCTTGCGATATACAAAAGCCGCTCCGACGACCACCATGACGGCCAGGAACGTCAACCCAAACCCGAGCAATCCCAAAACAGAATCGGTCATTCCTTCTCCATCTCTTTCAAAAAGTGCGTAAATGCAAGGGTTTCCTGGGGATCCTCTAGGACAGCGAGCAATGTCAGGAGGTGTGATTCGGGAACGGTCGGTCGCAATAACGGCGAGAAGGCGTGCAAAAACTGTGCCAGAAGCACATTCACTGGACCTAACACCTCAAGCAGCCAAACGGCGAGTTTATGCAGGTTATAATAACGCAAAGTCTCCCCCCATCTTGTCCATACAGATGGGAAGTCGGGTGCAGGTTCAGGATTCATGCTATATCCAGTATAGCATAATTTTAGCACATAGAACGAATGAGCAGCTTTGTTCGTCAAAATGCACTTGCTTTCAGGAACCTCTCACTTTTTCTGGGGGTGAACATATTCACCCCATAGAAGTCCTACACTAATTACAATCACCATCAAAAAAGCCAAGGCTATGATACCGCTCACATGGGTCGCAGGTTGGGGGTGTCTTCCGTCTCCAACGGTCGCCGTAGTTGTGAGGGCGAAACTGCTTGCAGTCACCTGGCGATCATTGGAAGATTGAGAGAAGGCCGGCGACGTTCCAAATATAAGAGCGATCAGCGAGGAGAAGATGACAAAAAATACAAAGAGACGAGTAGGGTGAAGACGTTTCATGTTTCTACAAGTATATCACGGTCAAGCGGACCGTTTACAGCAGAATATAGAGCGTTTGTCTGGTGAGGACACCACGTTAGACAAGCCATCGGCAGCGAATCCCCGGTCTCGGTCCTGCCCAAACAAGTGTGCTTCTTGTCCTGTAGCAGGGTCCCACAGTTTAACCATTCCATCTGCTTGTCAGGTTGCCGAGAGTTGGTCATTAGGGGAATATGCCAAGCTGCCGATGCACTTCTTGGCAGGGATAAATCTTTGCAACTCTAAAGCGCAAGCATCGTCAGATAGAGATCGATGGAGGCCTCAGCCGCTATCTGTTTGCTGCCGGGTGAGATGCCCATCTGAGTTTTCCCGTATTGAAAGGGGTGATTCGAACCAGCTGAAGGACAGTAGTCAGTATGATTGTCGGCATAGCCGCCCAGGTGATGACCGGCACAGGAGTCGAGGTGGCGATCGGTGTAAGTTTTGGCCTCTGCAAAGCAGGGAGGGAGTGGTCAGCAAGAGACTGCGTGGGTTCGAAGGCTGAAATAGACTACCGCAAGCAGAACAAGCAGAAAACAAAAAGGCCACCAAGATGGGTTAGCCGAAGGACGGGGGGCGATTGCTTCATGAACGCTCCTCAAACTAGAAAATCTTGTTCCAAACACAACTTCCTATACTGTTTTTTCCCATTGCAAGCAAGTTGGATGGGGATTTTTTGAGAAAAATCCTCCCTGTTCGGCTCTACAAATCCTGCTTCTGCAAAAGCAATGGTAACGTTTCTACTTGAAGAGATAGCTTCGGCTGTTTGGTATAATCAAACACGCAAAAGATTTACAAAGCATTCAGGAGTCTTGGCGCAAGAAAGTCCGATAAAGAGTCCATCAGCGCTTTGATGCAAGCCCCCGCCCGCTTATGAAACGTTTCTGTAAAGATAGATCGAGGTGCGTACCCTAAAACTCGGAGAAGGATAGATGCTGGATCTCAACTTGATTCGCGAACAACCCGAGCACGTCCGTCAGTCTTTGCGCAACCGGCAAATGGAGGCCGGGATAGTTGATACAATTCTCTCTCTCGATGAACGCCGACGTGCTTTGTTAACCGAGGTCGAAGCACTCAAGGCCGAACGCAATGCGGTCTCAAAGGAGATCGGTCGGATGAAAGACCCTCTCGAGCGGCAAGCGAAAATTGACACCATGCGCGCGGTAGGGGACCGGATTGCCAGCTTGGACCGACAAGTCAACGCAGTAGAAGAAGAGCTCAGAGCCGCTATAGCCGCTTTGCCAAACCTTCCCGACCCACGCACACCGATTGGAAAGGACGAATCGGAAAACGTGGTCGTTAAAACCGTCGGCGAGCTGCCGGACTTCGATTTTGAGCCAAAAATCCACTGGGAGCTGGGACCGGCGCTTGGCATTTTGGATTTTGAACGCGGCGTCAAGATCACCGGTTCGCGCTTCTACGTCTTAAGTGGTGCTGGAGCGCGCTTGCAGCGAGCTTTGATTGCGTACATGCTCGACTTGCACATCCGGCAGGGGTATCGCGAACAATATCCTCCCTTCATGGTCAAATCGGCTACGCTTTTCGGCGCCGGCCAATTGCCGAAATTTGCCGATAATCTCTACCACGATGCTGAAGAAGACCTGTGGATGGTGCCAACCGCCGAGGTGCCGCTTACCGGCTTACATATGGACGAAATCCTCGAAGAGAGGCAACTCCCCTTGCTTTACACTGCCTACACCCCTTGCTTCCGCCGTGAGAAAATGAGCGCCGGGCGTGATGTGCGTGGCATCAAACGCGGCCATCAGTTCGATAAAGTCGAAATGTACATCTTTTGCAAGCCAGAAGATTCGGATGTCATGCTCGAGAAGATGCTGCGCGATGCTGAAGAGACTTGCGCCGGTCTGGGCTTGCCCTATCGCATCAAGCAACTTTGTACGGGCGATCTCGGTTTCGCTTCAGCGATCACCTATGATATTGAAGTCTGGGCAGCAGGACTGCAGGAATGGTTGGAAGTCTCTTCGGTCTCGAATGTGACCGATTTCCAGGCACGGCGCGCAAACATCAAGTACCGTCCTGCTGACGGCAGCAAAGCCCGTCTGGTGCATACACTGAACGGCTCCGGTTTAGGACTGCCGCGCACGCTCATCGCCGTTCTGGAAAATTATCAACAAGCTGATGGTTCGGTGCGCGTGCCAGAAGCATTGCGGCCTTGGATGGGCGGCTTAGACCTTATTCAACCGGAATAACTCAATGACGATTGGCCCATACTACATCCATCTTGATTTAGTTTTGCAGGGCTTCATCTTGACCGTGATGCTGGTCGGTCTGCTTATCACCCCTATTCTCCCCGGTTTGCTGATCATCTGGGCAGCAGCGCTGGTCTACGGGTTGATTGCCGGATTCGGAGTGCTGGGCTGGGTGATGTTTGTGCTCATCACGATTCTCATGATTGTCGGTTCAGTGCTGGACAACGTCTTGATGGGTGCTTCTGCTTACAAAGAAGGCGCTCCCTGGTGGGTCATCCTACTGGCACTCATTGCGACCGTAGCAGGTGGCTTTTTCATCCCCCTTCCAATCATCGGGGGTGTATCCGCCGGCTTAGCCACCCTCTTTCTTGTGGAATGGATACGTCGCAAGAATGCACATCAGGCATGGACCTCAGTGAAAGCCATGCTGGCCGGGTGGAGCTGGGCAGCCTTATTTCGCAGTATAATCGCTCTGGTTATGATTGTCCTGTGGGTCATTTGGGCCTGGGTATAATTCCCCCTTTGTAACAAAGGAGATGCATATGCCACATCTTGTTTACGAAATCCTGGATCTCTTAGCCGCCCTGCTTCGCTTGTTGGGCATGATTGTCTTTGGCTGGGGTTTCGGTTGGCTGACTCTCGACCTGCTCAAGAAAACCGCCGTCCCCTACGTACAGATTGCCCTGTTCTTGGGATTTGTCGGGCTGGTCGTTTCTCTAACCGTCTTTATCTCGCCGGGCGCCCTAGCAGGGTTTGTATTGGGAGCCGGCGCTATCTTCCTCTGGAACAGCTTGCCCAAGAAAGAGGAGAAGGAAGACTAAGGCTTGCTCTTTCGCAAATACCCATCGGCCTATCACTGCGAGCGCAGCACCTGCCCCGAGCGAAATATTGGAGAGGCAGGTTTTCTTGATATGTCAGAAGATTGCCGTCCTCCTCGGGCCAAGCCCTCGGGGCGAGGTTCGTCGTCAGGCCAGAGCTTCAATGCCTGCGGCAGTTCGCACTGACATCCTTGCAATAGAGCAACCAAAGTCTACTTTTCTGATACAACGCTCCGGCCTTGGTCATCTGCACGAAACGGCAACATCCCTCCTCTACACACAAGATAGACAACTGTCTGCAGAAGGCGGGGGTGTGTTTGCCATCCTTAATCGTTCCGAATCGATCAACACAATAAGGCGAGAGGACCTCTCGCCTTATTGAGTTTCTGTCCGAACTCCCTGATGTCGCCTATAAATCGAAGGGATGGCTCAAGAGTGCCGTCAGCAATCTGACTGCATTCTGCACATCGTCATAATCTACCATTTCGGAGGGAGTGTGAACATAGCGACAAGGGATAGAGAGGCACCCCGCTGGGACGCCTGCGCGGGTCAATTGGATCGCCCGAGCATCGGTTGAACCACCCTCGAGTACTTCTCGCTGATAGGGTATCTTGGCCTTCTCCGCTGTACGGATCATCCAGTCGACCACACGCGGGTCGGCCAACATACCCGCGTCCTTCACCTTGACCGCTGGTCCTTTGCCGAGGCTGACTTCCATTTTTGAGCTTTTAGGTGTATCACCAGTGGCAGTCACGTCCACAGCCAGGCCGACATCCGGGTCCACGCCAAAGGCTGAAGCTGTGGCACCACGCACACCGACTTCTTCCTGGGTGGTGAAAACAAAGTAGAGTTCGTGCGGTGTATCTTGGAGGGCGCGCAAGGCTTCGATGGCGACCGCACAGCCGATGCGATCATCCATCGCCTTGGCAACCAGGCGTTTGTCCAAATCGAGGAACGGGCGCTCAAAGCCACAGACATCGCCTACTTTCACCGGGCAGTCTTTTTTGGAGGTCGCGCCCACGTCAATGAAGCATTGTTCCAGAGTGGGAGCTTTGGTCAGGTCGGTTAACCGCTCAACGCCGATGACGCCCGCTGCACCGTTCACGAACCGGACCCGGCTGCCGGTCAGCACCTGCGGCCGGATTCCGCCGATGCCGGTGAAACGGACGAAGCCGTTCTCGTCAATGTGGGTCACCATCAGGCCAATTTCGTCCATGTGGGCAGCGATCATGATGCGCTTGCCGTTTTGGTTCTTTGTCCCCTTACGGACAATTAGGCTTCCTAGCGGGTCGATGCGGATTTCGTCGGCTAGGGGTTCGACCTCGCGGCGGATGGCCTCGCGAATAGCAGTTTCATAGCCAGAGGGAGAAAAGGTTTCGGTGAGTTTTTGAATCAGCGGTTTCATAACGAGTTCCTGTTTTTTACCAACGAGGACATGAAGTGTTAGTTGGTGATGTTGGCTTCTTATCGTTCTTCAGCCAAGATGCGCGGCGTAAGCCGGTTCAGTGCAGCGTGGAGCAATGCTGCGTAATGTTTCCAGTCGTCAAGACGAGCAACGCTAAACGCTGTGTGGCTGTAGCGGTGCGGCACAGAGATTGTCACGCTGGGGATGCCGCCGCGCTGCTTGTGGATGCTACCGGCATCCGTCCCACCGCCACCCGGCTGGCGGACTTGATAGGGGATTCTTTCGGCTTCTGCGGTCCCAATGAAATGGCGCACCAGGCGTGGGTCAGAGAGGGTATCGGCATCGGCAACGTAAATCGCCGGGCCGAGGCCGAGTTTGGTGTTGTAAACGGTGTTTTCTTCCTCATCCCAGGTGGGTAGGTCATGGGCAGGAGTGGCATCGATGGCCACCGCCAAATCAGGAGCCAAGGCATAGGCCGCCACCCTTGCCCCGCGCAAGCCGATTTCCTCCTGCACGGTAAAGGCCGCCAGTAGGTCAATGTTCGGCGGGGCATTCTTGACCAGTTCAATGAGCGTCGCAACACCCAGGCGATTGTCGAGTGCCTTGGTCATCAACGAGGGGCCGACGCAACGGAATTTGGTTGCAAAAACAGCGCGATCGCCCAGGCTAGCCTTGCCACCAGGGCCAAGATCAATGCGCAGCGCATCGAGCGGAATGACGCGCCTGCGCTCTTCGGCGGTGGTCAGATGGATAGGGCGCGCTCCGATGACGCCAGGTTTGTGCTCCTTGCCCACCCAAACGCGCTTGCCGACCAACTGGCGCACGTCAATCGAGCCGACTGTTTCGAAGCGATATAGGCCGTCACCATCTTCAGCGACCAACATGAAGCCGACCTCGTCCATGTGCGCGGCGACCATTACGCGCAGGCGGTCAGGGACAGAACCGCTTTTCACGGCCAAAACATTCCCGAGGGCATCCACCTTGACCTCGTCAACGTGGTTTTTGATTTCCTCCAGCACAATCTGACGCACCTCGCCCTCGTCGCCAGAGACGGCGCAGGCGTTGCATAGTTTTTCAAGCAGTTTGAGTTGAGCTTTGCCAAGTTGCATGGTCTACTCTTTGTCTGAATCGGATAGTATATTGCCCTGCATTGTTGAACAATTGAGGCTGACTTAAGGTCGAAGAAAAGGCTTCTCTGCGCAGGCGATACAAGAGACGATGTTCTGTTACGATACGGCCTTCCCGTAGTCGGTCTTCGATGATCCGGTGATACTTCGGATCGATTTCCGCAGAGATGAAACGGTGATTCAGTCTTTGGCGGACTTCAATTTCCGAGCGACTGCCCCCAAATAGAACCAGCACAATGTCATTTTCCAGCATACAGGCCTTGATAAGCATTTCAACCAAAACCTGTGGAAATTGACAGGCATGGACTGTCTTCTCGCGACTCACATTTTTGACCAAACCAAAGTAAAACCAATCATAAGGCATTCGGCCTTTGGAACCATTGGCAAGATTGCGCTTAATTCGCTGATTTGTAGGATTCTGATGGGGTACGGCTACCTGGTCCTTGTAAAATCTGTTCTGTTTGGACTTTGTGGAATGTAAAATCGTTGGATGAGCAGCGATAAAACGCCTGGGGCTATGACCAATAGTCATATTGTCAATCCACACACCCTCAAACACATCGTGACAGGCTTCGTCCGGGAATCTGACCCGTAAATGTTCATTCTGCTTGGAGTAGTTCATCATAAACAAAGTGTCATCCTGTTTCAAGACTCGCAGCGATTCACATGCCAAACGATGTTTTCCCTGTACTAAGTGTAAGATAAACTAATCTTCTGCTCGAAGCACCTAAGGAAGCGAGGATGAAGTCTCCAGTTTTGTGGCATCAAGGCTCTGTTGCAAACATCGGTTATTGTATCACTGCAAGCACAGCGCCTGCCTCGAGCGAAGCGTGGGGGAAGCAGTCTCATGGATTGCCGGGAAATTGCTTCGGCGGCTACGCCGCCTCGCAAAGACACTAAAAATGAGAGTTTGACCCCTTGCAACAGAGCATGGCATCAAATATTTTTGAAACCATGCTTGCGAGCAATCTGTTCGACAAGCTCATTATCGAACTCAAACGAACCCCGGCGCTTGCATATTTGGAATAATAATTCGGAGAGAGTGGTCGCTTTTTTCGAAGCCCAGTCCACCATGCCTACTCCCACACAAGCCTCTCTACAAAATCCGGCGTCAGACCGGCGATGAACTCGGCCATCCAGCGTCCCGCGCGTTGAATATCTTTAACTACCACCATCTCGACCGGGGTGTGCATGTAGCGTAGCGGGATGCTGATCAGCGCCGTGGGGATGCCCTCAGCGGCGACCTGAATGGCGTAAGCGTCCGTGCCAGTATGGCGCGGGGCATATTCGATGAGGTAGGGGATTTCGAGTTTATCGGCCAACTCCCTGAGCGCCTTAAAGAGCGCCGGGTGCAGGTTCGGTCCCATGCAAAGGGTCGGCCCCTTACCAAAGGCGACGGTTTGCCAATCGTTGGCACCGGGGCCTTTAGCAAAAGTGACGTCAACGGCAATGGCGATGGTGGGGCGCAATTGGTAGGCTGAGGTAAACGCGCCGGTTAGCCCAACTTCCTCCTGCACCGAAGCAACCGCCCATACGTCCCAAGCATGTGAACGGTTTTGCAATTCCTCAAGGCAAACAGTCAGGGCAGCGACCGAGGCACGGTTATCCAGCGTATGTCCGGAGAGAACATCCCCGGCCAATTCAAGTGGTTCGGTGGCATAAGAAACCAGGTCGCCGACGCGCACGAGGCGGGCAACCTCCTTGGGGAGCAAACCGGTATCCACCAACAAATATTCCATCGACACCGGACCCTCGCTCTGCTCTGGAGGAAGTAAACGCGCTGACGGTTGAGCAACCACAGCAGGCAAGTCTAACACCCCGCCTCCGCCTGTGGCATGAACGGTGACGGGCTGGCCGGGCAGGACGCGCGCATCCACCCCGCCGACGCTGGTCACTCGCAAAAAACCTTCGACAATGCCGGTCACCATTAGGCCGATTGCATCCATATGGGTGGAGATCATCACCGAGGGGCGAGGTTCGGGCGCAACACCGCGGCGCAGTCCGTGCAGAGAACCAATTTTGCTGCGACTGAGCTCATGGACAAGCGGCCGCCAGCGCTCCTCGATGATGCGCGCAACAGGCTCCTCATGGCCGGAAAGACCAGGAGCCGAAAGTAGGTCTTTGAGATAGGGGAGAAGTTCAGGCATGTGGCATGACCAAGAAACGAAAATGAACCCCGCTTTAAGGGGTGGGAGTCAAAGTAGGTGTATCTGTGGGAGACGACGTTGGAGTGAACGTGGGGGTTAGTGTCGGTGTCGGAGAGCGCGTTGGCGTCGGAGTTGGCGTAAATGTCGGCGTTGGCGTAAACGTGGACGTCGGAGTAGGCGTCAAGGTTGGCGTAAGCGTCGGTGTTGAAGTAAAGGTCGGCGTTGGGGTAAAGGTCTCGGTTAGAGTCAGGGTTAGTGTTGCGCTCGGCGTCTCGGTGAACGTGGGCGTCGTCGACCAAGAGGGCGTAAGGGTGGGAGTCTCGGTGGAGGATGGCGTGGCCGTTGGTTGACGCGCCGGAGACATACTCGCAACAATCAGTCCTAAGCAATAACAAGGCAAGGTCGCAACAATAATTGCGGCCAGAATCAAGCGCGTGCGAGTCTGTTTCGAGGTATTCATAAAACGTGGTTATGATAACATCACTTGAAAAGATGGGCAAGAAAGGATTTCCTGAAATCGACGCTCCACAAAAAATTCAGCAATGTTCTGTTAGACTAAGCTTGCTCCTGTTTGCGAGCAAGTTATGACCCTGAGGAGGGGCTTGGGTCGCCTTCGTCATGATACTCAAAGCCGCGTCAAACGCACAATCCTTTAAACCCTCTTTAACAGGACTTTCTTTTTGACTTAACCATCGACCGGTATACTTGTTGCAGCATCCTACAAATCAAGCGAATGACCTATGCCCACATCTTCTCGGTTTCTGCACATTTCTCCAACCGGTCATGTGGTTATTCCGGTTTGTATTGGAGATCTGCCGGCCTCAGATTATCATGTTTCTACCGATGTCATCACCTTCGACGTTGTCAAATACCTGACTGAGCACCAAGAGATTCCGGGTGTCATTTTGTATGAAGAGGGACGCTTATACGGCGCTATCCCTCGCGCCCGCTTATTTGAACGGCTCGGGCGTCTCTACGGTGTGGATTTGTTCATCCGGAAGCCCATCCGCGCCTTACACGACAATCTCAAGCTGATGCTCTTTTCCTTACCGGATTCCCTGCGGATTAATGAGGCTGTACAAAAAGCGCTCTCTCGTCCGATTCATACCGCCTATGACCCGATTGTCCTGTGTTGCGAGGAAAAAACAGCTCGCATGCTCGATATGCATACGCTTCTTCTGGTGCAATCTCAAGTGGTATCGGTCATCGGCAATCCTTTGGCCGTTCTCAGCCGTCTTGAGCGCGTTCTGAATGGTCCGATGGACTTGTTTCAAAAAATGAACGCAATGCTTGAATTGCTAGGGATGGTTGTGCCGCATCATCATGCTGCTATCCTGTTGCATCAAGAACATGGGATGCGCCTGATTGCCGGGCGTGAGACCTATGCCAAGGCACATCGACCGCCGATTGAGTTCTTGAATCAAGATAACCCAATGTTCAAAACTCTCTTCAGTTTAAGGCAATCGGTGGTGATAGAGGATGCCTCAAGCCTACCGTATTGGAAATTTTCAGAAAACGGTCGAAAAATCGGCGCTTGGATGGGTATTCCTCTTCTGTCAGGCGATGTGGCCTTTGGGATGATTTCTCTCGCACGTTATTCGCGCACTCCTTTTAGTCAAGACGAACGAGATATAGGCGATTCCTTTGCACGGCGTATTGCCAAGACGCTGGGCGAGGAATTGCAGTCTCTCCAAGAACGGGGTTTTAAGCCGATGACATTGCCGAAAAGTCGAATTGGAAATTACACATTATAAACCCGCCCGCATGTTCGATTTTGCCGTGAAAAGCGCATTCAATGCCTGTATGAATGCGGTGACCATGATCTCCAAATTCACTTCTTCGCGCACAATCCGATAGGATTCGCCTCCCATCCGACGCAGACGAGGTACATCGGAAAGCGCTTGGCGCAACGCCTCGGCGAGCGCTTCTGGACCTTGCGCCTGCCAGCCGTTCTCTGGGCGCACCAGCGCCTGGTTGGTTCCATCTCCTTCCCCCATAATGATAGGCAACCCCCAAGCCATAGCTTCCTGGACGGCTAGACCACCTGTTCCCGGCAAGACGAATACATCGGCAGCCAGGAAATAGGGATGAAGCGCTTCGCCGTGCTTGGCACCGACAAACTCAGCCAGGGGATAAATTTGCCGTGCCAAAGCTTCTAGCACCGGGCGCTCCGGGCCTTCGCCAACGATAACCACCCGCGGCCGTAACATTTCGGGCAGGGACGCGCATGCGAAGAGCAGGTCGTCTATCCGTTTGCGTTTTTGCAGACGTCCCACGAAGAGCACGGTCGGGCGTCCTTCAAAATGCGGTGGACGCTCAGGCAAGGGATGGGTGGGACGCGGCGCGGCCGCATTCGGCGCAACAAAAATGCGATCGGAGGGAAATCCCAGCAGGGCGTACTCCTCCGCCCCGCGTTGCGAATAGGTGAGAAGGGCATCAAACTGGCCTAGATAAGCCCGCCGCCAGACAGAGCGAAAGCGACCTGCTAGACCGCCTACCGGCGGAGCACCCAGTCCCCAAGCCAAAACAGGACGGCCACGACGTTTCATCCAACGTACCGCCGCCGGCGTGGAAAGGTAGCGCGGATTAGCCTCTACAATCAATGCGTCCGGTTCCCAATTTCGAAGCCAATTCAAAAGGCCGCGTTGGTAGCACAAATAGAACACACCGCCCAATAGGTGGACGTTGCGCGCCATGACCGCTTGAGCAAAACGCAAATTGTGCGTTGTGGGAATGTGCTCTTCTACCCTCGGGAGACCGGCAAAGATCGAAAGACCACCGGTACAAACCTGCGCCAGTGCCTCAAAAAAGGGAGCGCGATAAGCCGCAAGAACGCGCTGCTGAATCGCAAGTTTGCCGCCGAACGTCTCTTGCATTACTCACCCCCGCAGCGCCGATAGATGACTGCTATCTCATCGCGATAGACCTCGCACCACGTCGCGTTGACCGAGAGCGCCTGTAGCAGCAGCGGCTGTTCTTGCACCGAGACCATCAGCAAATTGATCTTGTTCTTGTCTAGCAGTTCTTGCCAATTGTAGCGCGCCTGACTGACAGCGCGATAGGCCTCCCATTGTTCCACGGTGAACAACTCAAAACGCGTGTCCATCCAGGGCGGGCGAGAAGGCAGGGCAAATTCCAAATAACTGGCAAAGCCGATTTCCGCCCAAAGCGGGCCGGACAATTCGGGATGCGCGGCCAACCATGTCGTTGCTGCGATAGGTGTATTTTCGGTCGCCGGAGGCGCATCGGGTTGCCAGGTCTCGCGCACACCCGGCAGGAGCGGGAAGGGGAGCAACAGCAAGAGGCCAACCAACACCCAGGGTAAGAAGCGCCATCGAATGTGCTCGCCCTGCGGCTCTTTCGAGGCAGGAAAAGTCACCTGTTCTGGAGTCAAAAGGCGGGCAGTCTGAACGGTCAAAAGAAAGACAAACCAGATTCCGTAACGTACGCCCCACAGCGCCAAAAAGCCGAAGCCCAGAAACCAAGCCCATTCTAAAAGCAGCAGTTTGCGTGGGGAGAACGCTACCAAGAGCGGAAAGGCCAGCAGCCAGAGGAAAAAGAGGTGCATTTGCCAGCCTTCGTTGATCGGCGGATGCCACTCGGCCGAAAAGCGATTGGAGGCAATCGTAAGTGAGTGGTACACATAGGCCCACGCGCCTGCCCCGCGCGGGTTGAGCATTGTTGCCAACAGGGCACCGCCGAGCACCAGTGCTAAAAGACGCCGCTCCCCTCGCCCAAAGACCAAGGCCGCTCCGGTCAACAAAAACAGCACGACAAATGATCCATGCAAGTTAACCCATAGAAAGCCGAGCAAAGGCAACCATAGAACAGCCTTGCTCTGTCCCTCCTCCCAGCAGTAGAGCAGATACAAAGCAAGAGCAAAAAGCGGATAAGCGAAAAGTTGCGGACGCACCGACCAATTGCTGCTTGAGACGAGCACGGCTAGCAAAAGGACAAGAGCAGTGGGGATACGCCCCGCGCCCAGACGGCGGGCAATCAACCAAACCAGGGCATAAGCGATAGCCAGGAGCAAGCCGCGTAAGAGAACGGTTAGAGTCAGACCACCTGCCTGATACAGCAAATAAAAGAGCACAGCCGCGCCCCAAGAGTGATAGACCATCGGCGCGCCTGCTTGGGAATAGGAAAGTTTATCCACTGTCGGGACAGCACCGGCGGCAAGTGTATCTTGCCCGATGCGTAGATACCACCAATAGTCCTGCGGCGTGACCGGCAGCAAAAAGGCAAGTGCGAGCACAACCATCAGGACAAACGCTAACCAGAGGAAATCCAGGCTAGAGAGAGCGCGGGAAGGCATACTGACGAAATTATACTGTGAGTCCCTCACCGCCTGCGAACCGGAGAGGGGAAGTTAAATCCGCAGATATACCAGCTGAAGCAGATAGAAAAACGACAGCAATAAGCGTTTGCTGTGGCTAGATGGCGCCAGGTCGGTATCGGTCTATTAGGAAGATAGCCAAATATCTGCAGAGTGGAACTTTCACGACTTTTCCCGAATCCGCGCCTTTCAGCGCTCATCCCCTTCTCCGCCGATCTGGTTGCGCTCGAGGCGAGAGGCCAGTTTCTCTAGGTTCTGTTCAGCCACCTCGTCCAGGGAAAGTCCCAATTCGGTGCAAACTTGCGCCAAGTACCATAAGACATCGCCAAGTTCGCCCTTGAGCGCTTGCCGTTCGGCCTCGCCGATGAGGCCGCCCTTGTCTCGGAAAATCTTTTTGACCTTTCCGGCTACCTCGCCGGCCTCGTTGGCCAACCCCAGGGTTGGATAGATGACCGGATGCCCGATAGCCGGATATTTCGCCGTGCGGCGCGAGAGAATCTGGTAGGTATGAAAGTCCATCATTCATCCTCATAGAGTGGTTCTGGTCCCTAGTAAGTAGACACCCGGCTTAATCCGCAAGGTGTGTTCATTTGTGAGTTGGGAGTGGCTTGGCGACCAAGTATGCTTTCCAATCCAGTGCTTCCGGCGAGAGCAGGCGCGGAAAGCCTCTGCACATCTGACAAATCTCGTAATTGGCGGCGGAGAGAAGCTCCCAGGCTAGGCGCGTCGCCTCGGGTCCGTGCAGTTCCAAAAGCAGAAGCGGACGCGCCTCGGCTAACAGGCGACGCATCCCGGGCAGAGCCAACACCTCTCCGCCCTCGATGTCCATCTTGATCGCCTGTGGCGATGGATGGCCTTGCTCGTAGACAAACTCATCGAGCGATAAACCGTCCACAACGACCTCAGCCTGATACCGTTCCGTCCGTCCTGCCGAGCCTTCGACCTTGCCCATTCCCCCCGAAGCGTGAACAAAAAAGCGCACCGGACCCCGCCCTTGCGTCACTGCACCAGCTACAACCTCCACCTTTGTCTGCATCCCATTCAACGCCAAGTTGCGGCGCAGACGCTCCACATTCGCCGGCAAGGCCTCAAAGGCGAAGACACGACCGCGCTCTCCAACCATCTTCGCCAACAAGAGCGAAACGTAGCCGATATTCGCTCCCACATCGTACACAACCCAACCAGGGGCGATCAGGGTGCGCACCGCTTCTTGTAGTTCCGGTTCATAGACACCCAGCCAGTAATCTTTCTCGCTTTGCAAGTCGAGCAACAGGGTAAGCCCAGCCAGTTCTCCGGCTGCGATCTTCACCTCAGTCAGACCGATAGGCGCAACGCGGTTCAAGGTTTGACGAATCAGCCGCGCCAAAAAAGGAAAGCGATACAGCGCTCGTTTGACCGACAGGGGCAAAACACGAGCAGCCAATGCAGCGGCATCAAGCAACAACGTGCGCATAGCGTTTTTGGTTACTCTTCCAGCAAGTAGGCTAGCAACCAACGCGTGGTAGCCAGCAAGGCTTCGATATGGGTGCGCTCATAGTTATGGGAAGCGTCCACGCCCGGACCGATGAGCGCTACGGGGGCATCCGCGCCGGCGCGCCACCAAGCCTCGCCGTCAGAACCGTAGTAAGGATAGATATCCACTTTGTAGGGAATCTGGTATTTATCGGCCAGCGCCCGCAGCCGCAAGGAGAAGCCGTGATGATACGGACCACCGCTGTCCTTGACACAAATTGAAGCGTGGAATTCATCCGAGTTCTGTCCCTCCCCAACAGCCGCCATATCCAGCACAAGCAACTCTTCCACATCAACAGGGATTCCACTCGCTGCCCCATGACCGACTTCCTCATAGTTGCTGAGAAGAAAGTGCGTTGTGCGCACCGGACAGCGGTTGGACTGGGTCAGCGCCTTGATCGCCGCTAAAATGACTGCTACGCAAGCTTTATCATCCAAGTGACGCGAGCGGATAAAACCACCGTTGATTTCCACCCGCGGGTCGAAGGCGACAAAATCACCGACCTGTATACCCAGATCAAGCGTCTCCGCTTCGGAGGTGGTGCGGGCATCCAGGCGGACTTCTAAATTCTCCTCATCGCGCTTCACCTCACTTACTTCGTTGCCGAAGATATGGGTGGAAGCTTTGGTCAGCAGAATTGAGCCGCGAATCTGCCGCCCAGAGCGGGTGAAGACCGTGCAACCCTCCCCTTCAACTGTGTTCCAGGAAAAACCACCGATACGGGTCAGCTTGAGCCGGCCATTTGGTTTGATTTCTTTGACCATTGCACCAAGCGTATCTACATGGGCGGTGACGGCACGCTGCCCCTCTTCCACATCGCCGCGCATGGTCACCAACAATGCTCCTTTGCGTGTGCGCTGCAAGCTTAAGGTTGGGAAATCCTTCAGGGTCTGCTCGCATAGCGCAATCGCAGGTTCGGCTAAACCCGTCGGCGAAGGAGTATTAAGCAATTTGACCAGAAAA
>JANWWB010000241.1 GCA_025056515.1 Anaerolineales bacterium | reverse complement strand
AAGGTCATGGCGAGCACGGCGTTGGTGTTGAATATTGCGGTTTCGGTGGTTGCTTTTCTCGGTTATTTGCGCGCCGGACATTTCCGCCCAAAGTTGCTTGTTCCTTTCTTGTTGACCTCGATCCCGACGGCTTTCTTGGGTGGAACTTTGCGTGTGAGTGATCAAGTCTATTTTGTCCTTCTTTACGCCATTCTGACTTGTGTAGCTCTGCGAATGATTTTCTTCCCAGTACTTTCGGAAAAAACAGATCGAGCGCTTCGTCCCGTTCCCTTGGTAGCAGCGCTAGGGAGTGGAGCAGTTATCGGTTTGCTTTCTGGCATAGTCGGGATTGGAGGAGGCATTTTCCTGGCTCCGCTCATTGTATTGACCGGTTGGGGGACATCCAAGCAAGCTGCTGCCTCGGCCGGAGCGTTCATCGCCCTGAATTCGTTGAGTGGAGTGGCCGGTCGTCTGGCGGTCGGCACTTTTTCGTTCGGTGAATCCGGCTTCTTGTTGCTCGTTGTCGGCTTGCTTGGAGCTTTGATAGGTAGCCATTTGGGTGCGAACCGGTTTTCGAACGCTACCGTCCGTCGTATTCTTGGTTTTATCTTACTTTTCGCTGTCAGCGTATATTGGTTAAGTTTGAGTCCCGTGTAATCATGAATGACATCACTCGCTCGACGTTGTTTGCTCGTCTCCTCCCGACTTTGCCGGAGGGCAGAATCCGAGAGGTGTGTATTGGTCTTTACTGGACGGCCGTTCTCGCCGAAGTAGAGGGCAACATCCGTTGTGGAATGGCAGCGACCTTGCGGGATGAAACGCCTCACTTTGAAGGCGAGCCTTCGGTATCTCGGGCTGGACATCTGACGGAACTGACAGGGTGTCAATTGGCCGAGTATGTCTATTCGTTCCATTTCCCAGAAGTCTCGATAGGGCTGGCAACCGTCAACGCGTTGCTCCCGCCTCGTCCTGATCTGTGGGTAGACGTTCATTCGAAAGAGGTTCTCGCCCGCCTGGGCGCAGGGCGGACGGTTGTCATGGTTGGCCATTTCCCCTTTGTCTCCGAACTGCGGCCGCGCGTTGGACGCTTGTTTGTTTTAGAACAGCATCCGAACGATGAATTTGACCTTCCTGCCGAGTGTGCCCCCGAAATTATCCCGCAAGCGGATGTCTTGGCTGTTACTGCGATGACCTTGCTTAACCGTACGTTTGATGAAGTGATGGCGCTGCGGCAACCTAATGTACCCTTGATCATCATTGGCCCGTCTACCCCCTTAACGCCGTTGCTTTTTGAGATAGGCGCAACGATTCTCTCTGGAGCGGTTGTTGAACAACCAGGACCTGTTTTAAGGGCGATACGTGAAGGCGCCAACTTCCATCAGGTGCGTCAGGTTGGAGTGCGTTTGGTTTCAATGACTTCAACCAAGGTATGGTGAGGCGTTTTCAAAATACGCGGATAAGTGATCGGGATGCTTTGTTTAGCAAACTGAGGACGTTGATATGCGTATAGCCAAATCAGGGTAACATTGCTTTGGCTAGAAGAGCGAAACCAACCATTCAGCGAGCTGTCTTGATTATGCGTCTTTCAAGCGAATGTTTTTCTGCAAGCGGGTTCTAATGTTGACTTTGTCTACCATCAGCATAGCGGCTCGTACGGATCCTAAGGGGAAAAGCGCTTTGGGCTGTTAGGATAGGTTCTCTCATGCTCCGCTCGTAGAACTGTTGATTGCAAAAGCCCAGTCGTCTTTATGACTTTCCGAATTCGTCTTGTCTAGGTGAACGGCTAAAAACGGGTTTTGTGGAGTATCCTCTTTTCCCTACCTCGCATCCTGCTTGCTGTTCTTGAAGTCCAATGAGCGCCTATCCCCTGCTTAGCGCTCCTTTTGGCACCAGAGAAGCTGCCTTCCGCACTGCTTTTGCTGAGCAGGCTTCTTGGGCCGGTTGGAAGCCGGTTTGCTTTCTGCGCCGATTTCTGAGAACAGAGAAAAGGTTAGCATTCCGATTCGAGAGTTGCGCACGGGTGAAACTCGTCTGTCCTAAAAGCCCCACACGGCTAACAACGTGTGGGGCTTTTTCTCACAGCTCGAATGTTTCCCCCGGTTTGAGCACAACAACCTTGACGGATGTTTCTCTTTCTACTTGCGCCGACCATGCCGAGGGATCTTGCTCAATCAACCCCCAAGTGCCATAGTGAATCGGGATGACAACTTTAGGAGTCAGAAGTTTAACGGCTCGGAGGGCATCTTGTGGTCCCATGGTGAAGTTATCGCCAATTGGAATGACAGCTAGGTCCAAACCTTCTTCGCCGATTAGCTTCATATCGCCGAACAGGCCGGTATCGCCTGCGATATAGATTTTTTTGCCATCATTAGTGGTGAGGAGAAAGCCTGCTGGATTACCACCGTAGGAACCATCTGGCAACGCCGAACCGTGCAGGGCCAGGGTTAACTTGAGGTAGCCAAAGGGATGCTTGAAGCCACCGCCAAGGTGTTGAGGATGTGTTTTGACACCATGCTTCCCCAGCCAATTCGTAATTTCGAAGTTGCTAATCACCAGCGCACCGGTGCGTTTGGCGATTTCAACCGTGTCTCCGACATGGTCACCATGACCATGTGTGACCAAGATGAAATCCGCCCGTACTTTATCCGCTGAAACGGTTGCGGCCGGGTTGCCGCTAAAAAACGGGTCGATGAGGATATGGTAACCATTGGTCTCTAATCCAAGCGTGGCATGTCCGTACCAGGTGAGCTTTGTCATAGTACCTCCTTTTTTGAAATAAGAACCGGGCAAAGAAGGGGACTAAGATAGGCAGAACCGTTGAATGACTCTATCATACCATTACCTGCATAAGGAAGACAATATGCTTGCCCAACCAACTCTCAACCAAAACATTCCTGCTTGGTCGCAAACATGAGCTCTTGTATCATAGCAAAAGCGGTACGGCCGCCGTAGCAGTTTTACGGGTCATCGAAGCACTTCTCCTGTTCTGGGACAGGTCGAAGATTGGCTGCTCTCAACGGCTTGTAACAGCGCATGAATTTTATTGAAGTTTTCACACTTTGCAATTCGGCAACCTTTCCTATCAAGGCACCATGGGTAGCATGCACATCAGCCCAAACAAGTCTGGGACGGTTATCTGGACGGAAGCAGACTTATGACTGCTATTGCACACGAGCAAAAGGCTCTGCATACTTCCTTGTTTGAATCGGGTAGGTTAAGGTCTTGTTAACTTTGAATTTTTGGGTCCAATTTCAATTGACATTCAGGGCAACGATAGGTAAAACTTATCCTTGATGAATCTCGAGTTCTTGGAGGATGATATCCTTCTGGACGTTTTTGTTTTACTCTGGATTTCACTTGCTTGTGCTCTTGCTGTTTGTTCCGCCTGAGATAGTTTGGTGTGACCAAGCCAGGATTGGCCTTTCTCATTTCTCTCTTGAATGCCTTGCGTTTGTAGGAGTACCAAAAATCTTTCTGTTTGGAGGTCTGGATGACAACTCGAGTTCTTTTCTTGTGCACCGGCAACTCGGCTCGTAGTCAGATGGCCGAAGCTTTCCTGCGCAAATATGGTGGTGATCGCTTTGAAGTTCATAGTGCTGGCTTGGAGCCGAAAGGCTTAAATCCTTTTACCATACGTGTAATGGAAGAAGTCGGGATCGATATGTCCAGCCATTACTCTAAAGGTGTTGGTGAGTATTTGGGGAAAGTGTTGTTCCAATACCTCATCACTGTCTGTGACGAAGCCGATAAGAACTGTCCCACCACTTGGCCGGGCGTCACTCAACGCTTACATTGGTCATTCGAAGACCCGGCGGCTTTCGAGGGGACAGAGGAAGAGAAATTGGCAAAATTCCGCGAGATTCGTGATAAAATCAAAGCCCGCATCCTCGAATGGCTAGCGCAGCAAGGAATTTCTAATTCTGTTGCCTGATTGCTCTTTATAAACCTGTTGATTGATTTTGAAAATCGTTTTGTCCCACCTCCCTTGACGTTTTTCGTTGTCTCTGTAGTAAAATCAATTTGGCGATGAGACTCGCCTTTAACCGTCGTAATGACGGATAGCCTCTACTGAAGGAGTCAGTAGAGGCTTTTTTCTTTTCTGGATTTGTACAATATGTGCATATTGTTTGCTCTACTCCGCTGGCGTATCTGCCGCATCTTGAAAAGTGAGGCTATGATTCGATTCTTGTTGATTTCTCCTAGCGCTCTTCTAGGCGCGAATGCTCGTTATTGGTTGGGGGGGCTGGGCGGCCGAAAAATTCGGCGCCTCGTTTCCCTATGGGACCTTCAAGCTGAACGACTGGACAAAACACTTCTAGAAGAAGAACTGATCCGTCTGCGCCAATCTCCGTTGAGGGTGGCAGACGTGATGTCCAAACCGGCGATTACCGTTCGCGTTGATGACTCGGTCGGTGCAGCAGTGATGCTTATGGCGAAAGCGGGAATCAAGCGTTTGCCGGTTGTGGATGAGAACGGTTAGCTATATGGTGTGCTTTCCCGTGTCGATCTCTTGCGGCTGGTTGTCGAAAGAGAGATCGCCAGAGTAAATCTGCCGTCTGGAGCGGTCCGCACTGTGCAGGAGGTCATGTCGCCGACCATACCGCTGGTTCATCAAGATGACAAATTACCGGAAATTGTGGAAAAAACTCTCAAGAGTGGGTTGCATCGTGTTATTGTGCTCGACGATCAAGAAAAGCCGATTGGCCTAATTAGCGATTCAGATGTTGTGGTGCGCATTCAGCCTGCCCAGCGCCGAGATGTGTTAAGCACCCTGTTGGGCCATGAAGCGCTTCCTTCAAGCGAAATGACTACAGTCGACTTGATGTCTCCTGGCGTCTTGACCGCACTGCCAGATATGCCTTTGCTTGAAGCGGCACGCTTGATGATATCTCAGAAACGGAAATGGTTGGTGGTTGTAGATCAAGATAACCATCCATTGGGACTGGTAGATCGTCATATCCTCCTGCGGGCGCTGACGGCTGGGTAAATTCTTGGGGTTGGAACTTTTGCGTTTGTTCACCACGGAGACACGAAGTCGTCGATCATCTTTCAGACGTTGTGCCTTGTATTTTCTAGAGAGAAGCCGCATCAACCCTGATACGAATTGATGGCTCGATCTTAGACGAGACAGAGGCTGAACTTTTCTCTAAACTTCAAGGTGCTGGGGTTCGGACATCAGTTTCGGTCACCGTTGGTGGTGGCTATCTCTGCCCCAAAATGGCAATCAGATTGCATGTCGCAAGCGATCAACCGCATCTCATAAATTTCCAAACATTGCTCTTAGTATGTCTGAGCTTCGGAAATCCACCTTGACATGCCAGCTGTAAAGGGAGTATATTCGCCCCGTTCATCGTCATGAAAGCGCATAGTTCGGCCGCTTGCTTCTTGCTTTTCTACTCTATCCTGGTTCGATGCGCCGGTCGGGGATGTGACTCTGCCTAGCAAAAGGTTGTGTTTGCTCCCGCAGTGCAAACCAGCGCAGTTTTTTGCGTTTTGGATGATTTATCTTCGCGAGTCGCTCAAGGCCGCAAAGCTCTGACCTGATGCCAGGCCACGCAGTTCCGTATTCGCCAGTAGGACTTGCTTCAGCAGAAGAACGCCGTCTCAGAATGACATGACTGGGAGACAGGATGGGACCGTTTGAACATTCCTTACCCCCCAAACTACGCATGCAACGTCTCTTCACTTGGGGCGATGCAGTGGTCTTATTGGTTATTGCCGTTTTGCTCTATGGCGGCGTGCGCTTAGCGTTTAACGCTCCAGCTGAGGTTCAAGGGCCGAACATTCGGCTAGAACCACACGTTTTGCCTTGGTATGCCCTGCTCTCTCTGGGGCGTATGACGGCCGCTTATGTTCTCTCCGTGATCTTTGCGATTGTCTACGGCCGTGTTGCTGCTTACAATCCCCGCGCCGAGCGGGTTCTGATGCCGCTGCTCGATGTCCTGCAAAGCGTGCCGATTCTCTCTTTCTTGCCTGTCGTCTTACTCAGCTTGAGTGCTATTTTGCCTCAGAGTATTGCCGCCGAGTTGGCATCCATTGTCCTTATCTTTACCAGTCAAGTTTGGAATCTGACGTTTGGGTGGTATCAGTCTCTCACCACCATTCCGATTGAACTGCGCGAAGCCAGTCGTATTTTTCGCTTGAATACCTGGTTGCGCTTCAAGCGCCTGGAATTTCCTTACGGGACGATTAGTTTTATTTGGAATAGCATGATGTCCTGGGCAGGGGGATGGTTCTTCTTGATGGCGGCCGAAATCTTCACTGTAGGGTCGCGCGATTTCCGCTTACTCGGGTTAGGCGCATACCTGCAGGAAGCTGCGAATCAAGGCAATACGCTGGCCATCCTATGGGGATTGGTGGCGCTTGTCTTGACCATCATTGCCCTTGACCAGCTTGTTTGGCGTCCGCTTTTAGCCTGGGCCGACCGCTTCAAACTTGAAATGGTGGAGAGCGACCAACTATCAACTTCCTGGTTTTACGATCTGCTGCGCAACTCGGCGCTGGCGAATGCACTGGGACGTTTCTTCGCCCTGCTGACCGAACGTCTCGATCTATGGCTCATTCGCCGTGCCCCGATGCGCGAACCAGAGGAGAATGAGCAGAAGCGCAACAGGATGAACCTGCTGCTGTCTCTGCTGTTTGCTGCCTTGCTGCTCTATGGTAGTCTGCGCGCCGCTCACATGCTCGCCTCTCTACCTGCTGCAGAATGGGTACGGATTGTGCTCGGCGTGTTGGCTACTATGCTACGGGTGG
>JANWWB010000152.1 GCA_025056515.1 Anaerolineales bacterium | reverse complement strand
TGGGCTGGCAGGTGGCTCCGTGGCAGGGGGTTCGGTGGTAACAGGTGCTTCGGTTGTAGGAGCAGGCTGGCAGGCTGCCAAAAGCAGACTGGCGACCACAAACAGGGACAAAAGCAAAGACAGGCGTTTCATCTTACATTCTCCTTTATTTTATCCGAGGTTTGTACAGAGTTTAGAAAGGTATTCTGGGACGGGATATGTCTTTCTCAAGTTGTCGGTGCGATCACCTCCTGACAAGAACTTGTAAGGATTTTGGGAGCGCTCCCAATCTAGGCGCAAAAAAGAGGCTATTGTCGTCGCGCTGCGCCGCAGGTATCCCGGATAATCAATTCCGTGTCGAGGATCACGCGCCGCGGAGGCTGATGGCCGTGTTCAATCAGATCAATCAAAAGTTCAACGGCCTGGATGCCAAACTGGACGACCGGCTGACGGATGGTGGTTAGGCGAATCTCGTTTGAGGAAGCCAGAGGAAAGTCATCGAAACCGACAAAGGCAATCTGCTCAGGGACGCGCAAACCGGCCTCTTTAGCCGCTCGGATCGCCCCTAGAGCCATCAGGTCCGAAGCGGCGAAGACGGCATCCGGTTGATGGGGGAGCAGACGTTGCATAGCATAGTAGCCGCCTTCTTCGGTGAAATCACCTTCCACGATGAGATTTTCTTGGATGGGCAAGCCGCGCTCTTGAAGCGCCTTTTTGTATCCTTCCAGGCGATCCAAACCAACAGTGCTAGCGAACGGCCCGGTGATTGTCGCGATGCGTTGTCGGCCAAGGCGAATCAGATGACTGACGGCTTGATGAGCAGCGCGGATATTATCCACGTCAATATAGCTGACATTATCGGAGCGGAACGGACGACCACAGACGACCACGGGCATCTTGATATCCAGCATACGGCCGATAATCCACTGGTCGCCGTGGTGTCCCGATTGAATCAGGACGCCATCCAAAAATCCCTTGCCGGAAATGCGTGGAAAGATTTTTTCTTCCTCTTCTCGCGTCCCGACAAGAAAAAGCGCAAGCGTATAATCATGTTGATTACACGCTTGCGCAATGCCTTTGATGAGATGGGGATAATAGGGGTCGGTGAAGAAAAAACTCACGCTTTGCGGCAGAATAAGGCCAATCGTGAACGAACGTTTGGAGGCCAGTGTTCGCGCTGCGGCATGAGGTTGATAACCGCTGGCTTCAATGGCCGCAAGGACGCGTTGCCGCACCTCTTCGCGCACACTGGGGTGGTTGTTCAATACCCGCGAGACGGTTGAACGAGAGACACCGGTCTGGCGAGCAATATCTTCCAGGGTCAGGGTTGGCATGCGCACTCCTTTTGGTATCGCTCCCAAAAATGTGGTTTTTTGGCGGATTTTTCGCCTTATATCCGGATAATTTTTGAGAGCGCTCCCAAATCTATCTCTATTATACAACGTTTGCGCGGTTTGTCAATAACCTTTGGCTCATCAGACGGGATTTCTTGATGTTTTGTTGTCTCTGGCGTTGCAAAGGTTGAGTAGCCCTGCTTGCCGGAAGATAGGCTTCGACCGGCCTTCCTTTGGCGGAACACTAGCCCTGAGATGACATAAAACAGAAACAGCGTTAAGCAAGCCCTGGCTCATCGAGCAAGCTTATCAAGCCCGATGAAAGCCAGGATGGAGACCGACAAGATTTTCCCCGCTCTATGTCTCTGCTCTTTCCCGGATTGCAAATCCCCTGTGAGGAAGGGAAACCACGCAGGCCAGGAGACAGGAGAGCAAGAGTTTTCGTATCGCTGTGCCTGTGTGGCTTTTCCCTCCTCACATCGCACCATGCAGCAACTTATGGCAGCAAAGCTCTCAACAGGTCCTCACGCCATTGCCCGCTGTCACGGTCATAGATGCCAAATCCGGCGCCGAATTCCCAATACGACCAGGCAAAGCCGCGCGCCTCGGCTTGTTCACGGACGTATCTCGTCCAGCGCACCCGTGACTCCATATCCGCTCGGTGATAGGCGCCGAACTCGCCCAAATAGATGGGCACATTATGAGTCCTCGACCAATTTTCCACCATGTCGAAGTGGTGGCTGATTTCGTTTTGTTCCTCTTCGGTGCCACTCCACGGCGTTCCGAGCCAGGCATCCGAGCCGTCAATCCATTCCGCACCTTGATGCGTAAACGGAAAGGGCAGGTAGTAATGAAAAGTCGCGATGAGGTGTCTGTCGTTGGGAAGTTCAAGAAATTGTAACTGGTCGTAGGAATTCCAAGACACACCGCCGATAATAATGTTGCGCGTGGGGTTGCTTTCCCGGATGACCGCAACACCCTGGCGGACAAATTCATTCCACAAGGGGGCGGTTAGAGCGCCGTTTGGCTCATTCATGAGTTCGAACAGGAGAGTAGGAGGATAGTTTCGGTAGCGTTCTGCAATCTGCCGCCAGAGCGCAAGGAAACGCTCGCGGTGCGCTACGGGGTTGGTTGCCATTTCCTCATAGTGATGGATGTTCAGGACCACGACCAAGTTTTCTTCCAACGCCCAACCGATGACTTCATCGAGGCGGGCAAAGAAGGCCGGGTCAATCGTGTACGGCGCCTCTAACTGGGCGTGCGCGCTCCAACGAGTGGGAATACGCACTGCATCAAACCCGGCTGCACGGATGACTTGGAAGTGTCGCCGTTCGATGCGGTATCCCCACTCGCCCTCATTCGGGGCCTCAAGTGTGTTCCCCATGTTGACGCCGCGTCGCATGCGTTGGACGGCCGCAGCGGCGGAGAGTGCCGGCGGGGGATTGGTAGGAGTCGCGCTTCGGGTGGGAGAGAGAGTGGGTCGCCGTAGGCGCGTATTGGTAGCGGTGAGCCAGCGAGTGGGGGTTAGCTTTGTCGGAGAAACGCGTGTTTGGTCCCCTGACAAGGTTTCAGATGTCCCTTCTTGCTGGAAAGAGGTCACGGAGGGAGTAGAGTTGACGATGATAAAGTTTAATGATGGCGTGAGAAGAAAAACATTTTGCGGAGCAGTGTGGAGGACGGACGGCGATGAACGCATCCCACTCACAGAAGCACGTTGCGTGATCGGCAATTGAGAAAAACCATACCACACCAAGACAAAAGTCAGAAGCAGAAAAAGAAAGAGGAAGAAAATAGCGTGTCTTTTCCTTTTCATAACCTCT
>JANWWB010000308.1 GCA_025056515.1 Anaerolineales bacterium | reverse complement strand
CAAGACCCACCAATACCCCCAGCCCCAGGCCTACCAACACGCCCACGCCCTATCCCTGCATCCGCAACGGCGGTGAATGCGTGATCAATAGCTTGCCTTGTGATGAGATCGGTTTGTGCAACAGCAGTCTCCTTTGCCGTTATAGAAGGATATCGGTTGCGAGGCTTCTTGCACTCTCTGTGTCCTAACTCATGTCCGAACCTCGGCTCGCACATCATTGACTAGCCTTGCGCTCTCGGCTATAATTTCGCCGCCGTTAACAAAAATCGCGCGTCCGAGCGGGGAAGTGCTGGAACTGGCAGACAGGCATGACTTAGGATCATGTGCCGCAAGGCGTAGGGGTTCGAGCCCCCTCTTCCCCACCTTTTCTCGATAGACTTGTGTCTCATCCCACAACAAGGCAAGGACCAAAATTGAACATCGAATTACAGCCCCAAGAAAATCACCATGTTACTATCAAATTGACTCTTGAAGCTGCACAATTGGAGAGCGCCAAACGTCGCGCAGCGCGTCGACTTTCTGAACTCAAGAGCGTGCCAGGCTTTCGCCCCGGCAAAGCTCCCTATCAGGTCGTAGTGCGCACCGTTGGCGAAGAGGCAGTGCTGGAAGAAGCTATCGACATCTTACTTGATGAAATATATCCCCAGGCACTTAAAGAAGCTAAAATCGAACCAGCCGCCCCTGGCATCCTAGAGAAAATAGAAAACCTAGATAGTGATCCGGTCTTTACGTTCAGCGTTCCGCTTGCGCCCGAGGTGGAACTCGGAGAGTATCGCTCGGTGCGCATTCCCTACGAATGGACTCCCCCGGAAGAAAGTGCAATCGATAATAAATTGATGGAATTACAAAGGCTCTACGCCAAGACGGAAACCGTTGATCGCCCCATTCAAGAAGATGATTTTGTGCTCATTGACCTAAAAGGCAAAGCAGTAGGGGCAGAAGAATCAGAAGAGCCTTTGCTCAGGCGCGATTCTATGCCGATTTTTGTCCACAACAAAGAACTTGAACATGAGTGGCCCTACCCGGGATTCAACCGCGAACTTTTAGGCGCTAGAGCCGGCGAGATACGCTCCTTTATCCATCAATTCCCAGAAGATCATCCCGATGAAAGATTGAAAGGTCGATCTGTACAGTTTGAAGCATCCATTCGAATGGTACGCGGAAGTATCTTGCCGGAGCTTAACGACGACTTTGCCAAACAAGTAGGCCCCTTTGAGAATATAGAAGCACTACGATCGGCCATACATGCTGAACTGATTGCAACCTCACAAGCAGATTACGACGACAAATTCCTTGCAAAAGCACTAGATACCATCCGAGAAAAAGCGGTCATCCGCTATGCTCCTGAAACTCTCGAGCACGAACTTGCGCATGTGCGAGAAGATTTCGAACAACTTTTAGCCAGACGCAATCTAGACCTGGAAACTTACCTTAAGATGCGTAACATGGACCAAGAGGCCTGGGTGGCCGAAGAAATTCGACCGCTAGCACAACAACGTCTAGAACGTCGTTTGCTCCTAGATGAAATTCGCCGGCGCGAACAAATTCAATTAAACGAGGCCGAGCTACAAAAATCTTTCGACGCCTTGTTATTCGAAATGCAAGGTGATGAAAGAATGCAAAAATACCTAACCGGCAAAGCCAAAATACCCAAGCAATTGATGGAGGAATTAAGCTGGGAAGCTGCCAATCGTGCTCTTATCCAGCTAACGCTGGAACGGATCAAAGCCATCGTAACCGGCCAGGCACCTGAGGCAGACAAGACAACAAACCAAGAAGAAACAAAAACCACCGAGACAACTGCACACGAAGCAGGAGAAACAGAGATTCCCTCACAAGAACAAGAAAGCATGCAAATTGAATAACCAATCAGGACTTTGCTCCTGAAACGACAACATCGGTTCGGGATAGAAAAAGCGTGGCCGATCTTTCAGTAAACTCCAACCAGAGCAAAACATTCCTCCTAATGTTAGGATGACCAGCTTTCATGAGGAAAAACCACGGTAAAGAGCGTTCGTGTCGCCTTGTTGCAACGCCTAAGTATCTATCCCGAATTTGTTCAAGGTCTAATGGAGGCTAAAAAATCCATGTCTAGCATTCACAATCTCATTCCGATGGTCATTGAGTCGTCTGGGCGCGGCGAGCGCGCTTATGATATTTATTCTCTTTTGCTCAAAGAGCGAATCATCTTTCTGGGCACACCGATTGACGACCAAGTAGCGAATGTGATTGTTGCGCAACTCTTGTTCCTGAATCGCGAAGACCCGGAAAAAGAAATTCAGATGTATATCAATTCTCCTGGTGGGGTCATCTACGCCGGCTTAGCAATTTATGACACAATGCAGATGATTTCGAACCCAATTAGCACAGTTGCCGTTGGCGTGACTGCTTCCTTCGGCACAGTCCTACTCACCGCAGGGACAAAAGGACGCCGTTATGCCTTGCCAAACGCCACCATTCACCTACATCAACCGCTTGGCGGTGCTCAAGGGCAAGCCACCGATATCGAAATTCAGACACGGCAAATCCTGCGCCTGCGCAACTTGCTGAATGAGATTCTCGTCAAGCACACCGGCCAACCCTTAGAAGTCATCAAGCGCGACACCGATCGAGACTTCTACCTGACTGCTCCCGAAGCCGTCGAATACGGGATTGTAGATCAAGTTCTAGAAGCACCGGTGAAGAAATAGCACTAGAGATTCGGACAAAACAGGACAGTCGCAGAAGGCTGTCCTGTTTTGTTGTGAATTTCTTATTTCAACATCTTGCTGATATAATTTTCACCATGATCCCCCCCTACATTCAAGGACTCATTCTCGACATGGACGGCGTCCTGTGGCGCGGCGACACCCCCATTGGCGACCTGCCCAGCATCTTCAACCGGCTACGGGAACGCAACCTGAAATTTGCGTTTGCCACCAACAACGGAATCCGCACCCCAGAGATGTATGTCGAACGCCTAGCATCTTTCGGCGTTCAGGTCGAACCCTGGCAGGTGGTTACCTCGGCATTGGCCGTTGCCGACTTGTTAGCGAAACGCTTCCCTAACGGTGGCCCGGTCTTTGCCATCGGGGAAACAGGCGTTATGGAAGCCCTGCGCCAGCGCGGTTTTGAGCCACTCCCGCTTGAGCGCGCTCAAGAAGCCCAAGCGGTTGTCTTTGGAATTGACCGTCAAATCACCTTTCAAAAAATGGCCGAAGCCGCTCTGCTTGTCCGCCGCGGCCTTCCGTTCTACGCCACAAACCCTGATAAAACCTTCCCCACCCCGCGTGGCGAAATTCCCGGCGCAGGCGCATGGGTCTCCGTGCTGGTCACGGCCAGCGGAGTTGAACCGATTTTTGCCGGCAAACCTGCTCCGACGTTGCTTGAAATTGCATGTCAACGCCTGGGAACACCCCCCGGACAAACTCTTGTGGTCGGCGATCGAGTCGAAACGGATATTGCCGCCGGTCAGGCTGCCGGTATGCCCTGTGCTCTCGTTCTTTCTGGAGTGTCTACACGAGAACAAGGCGAGACTTGGCGTCCAAAAATCGAGCTAATAGCTGAAGACCTCGAGTCGTTGGTCGGCTAGGTATCCGATTTTCCGGTCCAAAAACGTCCAGCCTGAATGATCATCCCATCTGGCACATCGGCGAGAAGAATAGCACCGTTGCCAACACGCACATCGCGACCGATTTTAACGCCGACAGCCGTGGTAACCCCCATGCCGATCAGAGTCCGCTCGCCGACCTGGACGTGGCCCGCGAGCAGCGCGCCGGGGGCAATATGTGCATACTCCCCAATGACGCAATCGTGTGAAACGACTGCGGCGGTATTAACCATACAACGCGGCCGCAGCTCGGCTTCTGCACCCACGTAAGCATTGGCGAAGACCTGCACGCCCTCTCCCACCCGAGCGCTTGGCTCAACCGTTGCGCGCGGGTG
Organism: Anaerolineales bacterium; assembly: GCA_025056515.1. Classification (GTDB taxonomy): domain Bacteria; phylum Chloroflexota; class Anaerolineae; order Anaerolineales; family Villigracilaceae; genus UBA877. The sequence continues at coordinate 5,809 of JANWWB010000308.1, read as the reverse complement.
AATCAGCGCTGGGAAAGAGAAACCCGCCGCTTCAAGCAGGCTAAAGACCTTGATACGCACACGGATGTCGAGGATGCCGCCCACTCCATTGGCGGCCAGAGTCACACCCTGAGCAGCCAGGGCCGGAAGGATCGCCCGCGTCCCCAAGACGGGGATATCAAGCACACGTTTTCCGATCAGCGCAGCGTTATCATCTACGATTCCAGCAATGGCATATTCCCCACACTGGCGAACAATTTCCATGACCGATTTGGCATGTCCGCCCGCGCCATACAGGAGCAGATAGGGCTTCTCGGTAGGTGCAAGGGTAATTTGCAGTGTTGCTCCTGCAATCTGGCGAACGATTTCTTCAGTCACCAGACGATCTGTCGGCAAGGAGGCCAAGTCCAGTCCAAGAGCCTCGGCCAACGCCCGCGCCGGCTTCGTGATGCGAAGATGACCCGTAAACGCCGAGGCAGGCGCAGATTCGGGAAGAGAGAGCGGATCATCGGCATTCTCGGTGATGACAGCCAATTTCGCACCAACCGGGAGAATATCCCCTTTGTTAGCCAACAGACGAACAAAGCCAGCCTCAGGCGCTTCAATCTCGGCTGCAGCTTTAGTTGTCTCGATCGTGAAGAGGATCTGGCCTTTCTCCACGGCTTGGCCATCTTGGACGTGAATATCTATCAGGCGAGCTTCTGGTTCATTGGCATTCAGGAGAGGGACGAGAATAGTAGACTTAATCATTTTTGACCACAGATTTCACAGATTGATTTTCTTGCCGCAACTGACATAAAAATTCGTGAAGCAGGTATGATGTACAGCTAAATGAGAGATAACGCAGCTTCGACCACATCTCTTACCTGCGGCAGGATAACGTCCTCGAGCGAGCGGGCGTTAGCAATCGGCAGGTCGCGCGCCGCCACGCGCCGGACCTTCAAACCACTTACCACCTCGATAGAGCGCGCCGCCACCTCTGCGCCCCAACCAAGGGTGAGCGTCCCCTCCTCAACAGTTAGCAAACGACGGGTCTGAGCGAGCGAATCGAAGAGGGGAGTTAAAGCGAAAGGGCTGAGTTGCGAGAAAACAACCATCTCGGCAAAGATTTCATGATCCATCATCAGTTCAAGCGCAGCCGTACGGACGAGTTCAAAATTGTAGCCGTAAGTCGCAATCGTCAAATGAGGGGGGTAAGGCGGTTGTAGAACAAAATACGGAAATGGTTCGCCACCTATCTCGAGAGAGAAATCGGCCAAATCTCCCTGACCAGGCTCAAGCAAGGGACGGGTATAGAGCAGTTTGTGTTCGACAAAGAGGACGGGGTCATCCTCGGCGATCGCCGCCAGGAGCAAGCCACCAGGGTCGCCCAGAGCGCTCGGAGCGACGACTTTCAGCCCTGGCACGCCAAGGAACATTTTCTCAAGGGATTGCGAATGGGTTGGTCCGTAGCCGCGCCGCCCACCCATCGGAGCACGGACGACAAGCGGGACACGCACTTGCTCGTTGTACATCCAGCGAAACTTAGCAGCATGGTTGACCACTTGGTCGGCAATCAGGGTGACGAAATCGCCGAACATAATTTCGGCCACCGGACGCAAGCCGCGCAGCGCCATACCAGCCGCCACGCCGACAATCGCCGCCTCAGAAATGGGCGTCGTCAGGACACGGTCGGGGAAACGGGTTGAGAGTCCGCGCGTGACCTTGAACGCGCCGCCATAGGGATCGAGGATGTCTTCACCTAGTATGTAGACGCGTGGATCGGACTCCATCGCCGTATGTAAAGCATGATTGAGAGATTCAAGAACACTGGTCATAAGGGTGTGAACATTCAAAGATTGCACATTCGGAGATAAAAGGCTCGGACCTCGTAACTTGCTACTCTGCCAATACGGGGAACGAATCAGCCTCAGCACGAGCAAACGCCTCGGCGAGAAGAGCGCTTACTTCAGACTCAGCTTGTTCGAGTTCAGCCAGAGAAAGGCGCCGGGCATGAATGGTCAGCGGATCAAATTGACGAATGCGCGCTAGTTCTTCAGGGGAACGGGTGTCGTCACCCTTGCTATGGGCCATGAAACGATAGGTGTGTAAAATCAGCGCGGCAGGTCCTGCGCCGGAGCGGACGTGACAGATGGCTTGCTCCGCTAAGGCACGCACTTCCAACACATCGCTGGTCTCGCGCTCCCAGACCGGAATACCAAAAGCAGCAAAACGTCCAGCCATCGAACCGGCAACAGCCAGCTCAACTGGCGTTGTCTGGGCATAGCGATTGTTTTCGAGGATAACCAGCAAAGGTAGACGCCAGAGGGCAGCCAGATTGAGACTTTCATAGAGAGCGCCTTCGCCGAGCGTGCCATCACCAATGAAGACAAGGACGACATGTCCGCTCTGCTTTTCTTTCTCGGCCAGCGCCATGCCCGTGGCCACTGGCACAATGCCTCCCTGAATGCCATTCGAATAGAAGTTGCGCCAGTAAATATGTTGGGAGCCGCCACGTCCTCCCACCAGGCCAGTAGCTTTGCCCATCAGTTCGGCAATCAACCGATAGGGATCACCGCCATAGGCCAAGAAGTGACCATGACAGCGATGATTGCTAAAAACAATATCTTCTGGTTCGGTGATAGAAAAAACCCCGACAGCATCGGCCTCTTGCCCAATATAGGTATGCGTAGTGCCGACCAGTTTGCCACTCGAAAACTCTTGCAGAATGCGCTCCTCAAAGCGGCGAATAAGCAACATTGTGCGATAGAGAACAAAATCATTCGTCATGGCGGGCACATTATAACGTATCCAAGCAGCCTTTCTGGATTATTAACGAACACAGACATCCTAAGAATAGTATCAGATTCGCCGTTTCACTACAGGCGATAACAGGCGATAACAAGAAAGCGGCTTTCGTTCCGTCATGGTATAATCCCTCTCCGTATGAGCCCTGAACTTTCTTCTACAAAACTCTGCCCCACATGCGGTACAAGATTACCGGAAAACGCCAGCCGTTGCACGCTGTGCGGCAGCGAACTAACTCCTTTAGCCCAAGTCAAATCTTCCAAAGCCATACAGGGAGCGCGCATGCCGGAGCTAACGCTCAGTTTACCGGTAGCGCTCATCCTGCTGGCTGCGGCAATCGTCATTGGTGCATTGGCACTCTTCTTCACCCTACAAGCAACCGGCCGTGTTGTTGAGCCTACTCCTATTCCGTCTGCAACCAGCACGCCCACCATTACCCTGACTCCTACCGAGACACCCATCCCGACCGAGACACCCACACTGACCCCTGAGCCACCTTATGAGTACATTGTCAAAGCAGGGGACAATTGCTATTCGATTGCCGCGTTTTTCAATGTCTCAGCCAATGTCATCATCCTGACCAACAACCTGAACGCCAATTGCACCGACCTGCGCATTGGGCAAAAAATCTTGGTGCCGCGCCCAACTCCAACACCACTCCCACCGCCAACAGCCACGCTTGAACCCGCTGCTGCCACGCGCGCTGCCTGTCAGACTGTACGCTACACGGTCCAAGCAAACGACACACTCTCAAGCATCTCAGCGAACTACAACGTTCCCATGCAAGCCATCAAAGAGTGGAATGGTCTGAGCACCGATACCGTCTATTTAGACCAGCCATTGATTATCCCCTTGTGCATGCGTGCTGCCACGCCCGGGCCTTCACCGACACCCACACCGCCACCGCCCTATAACGCCCCCAGTCTGCTTCTCCCTGCCGATGGAGCGCCTTTCTCCCTAGCAGATAACAGCGTCACCTTACAATGGGCAGCTGTCGGCATCTTGCGCGAGAACGAACGCTATCAAGTAACCGTCGAGGATGTCACCGCCGGTACAGGGCGCAAACTTGTTTCGTATGTAACGGATACCAAATTTATCGTCCCGGTCACCTTCCGTCCGCAGGACAACATTCCGCACGTCATGCGCTGGTGGGTAGTGGTCGTGCGACAGACAGGTACAGACGACCGAGGTGACCCCATCTGGTCGCTGGCCGGAGCGCCCTCGACCCCGCGCGTCTTCACCTGGTCAGGGGCAGCTGCGCTCCCTACGCCAACCCGCTAAACCCAAAGCCCCCGCTCCATGAGTGGGGGCTTTCCCTCTTGCTCTGTTATGAAATCATCCCGTCTGCATATTAACATCCGAGAATACAATCGCTACGCCTGGGATTGCCAAGTAGCTCAGGGAAACAAATATACCGTGCCGGTCAGCCCAGAGGTGATTGCAGCAGCGCGCCGCGGCGAATTTTCGGTCCGCCTCACCGAAACCAAAGCCGTCCCACGCGAGTGGTTTCCCCCTTCTCTACAAGGGCTGGAGATCCTCGGGCTGGCTTGCGGTGGCGGTCAGCAGGGACCTATCTTTGCAGCCTTGGGCGCCCGCGTCACCGTCTTTGATAACTCCCCAGCCCAACTAGCACAAGACGAAGAAGTAGCAAGACGCGAAGGACTAACCCTTCGCACGGTCGAAGGCGACATGCGTGACCTTTCCGTCTTTCCTGACGAAAGCTTTGACCTGATTTTTCATCCCGTATCGAATGTCTTCTGTCCAGAAATCCGACCAGTATGGAAAGAGGCGTACCGCGTCTTGCGGCATGGCGGCCTGCTCCTGGCCGGCTTTGTCAACCCAGTCTACTATCTTTTTGGCACTGTGCTCGAGGAGCAACAAACTCTCACCGTCCGTTATGCCATCCCATATTCTGATCTGGATGCGTTCAATGAAGACGAGCTTATCGCATGGATGGAAGAAGGTACACCGCTCGAATTCGGGCACACACTCACCGACCAGATCGGGGGACAGACCGATGCCGGCTTTATGATCACCGGCTTTTACGAAGATATCTGTCCAGAATCGCCGATCAGCAAATATCATCCCACCTATATTGCCACCCGAGCCATTAAACCTTAAGCGAGGGGAAGACAATGAGTCGCATACTCGATTCGCAAAAGCGAATTGCCCTAGTGGCCCACGACAACAAAAAACAAGACCTGCTTGAATGGGCTCGCTTCAACCGTGGAACGCTCTCACGCCATTTCCTTTACGCCACCGGAACCACCGGCGAATTGCTTGCTCGAGAGCTCGATCTGCCGGTCACCCGTTTCCTCTCCGGGCCGCTAGGCGGTGACCAACAAATCGGCGCCGCAATTGCCGAGGCCAAAATTGACTTTCTCATCTTCTTCTGGGATCCGCTAGAACCTCAGCCACACGACCCCGACATCAAGGCGCTCTTGCGCTTGTCAGTTCTCTACAACATCCCCACGGCCTGCAATCGCGCCACTGCGGACTTTATTATTTCCTCGCCGCTTATGCAGACCGAATACCGTCTCGACACCCCCGACCTAGAGCGACCGGCGCGTCTGGCCCGCCATTTCTAAAATCTCAACATGAGCATCCACACAAATACACCCAAATCACTTTGAATTGCCAAAGGAGCACAAGCTATGTTTTCTGCCGAATCTCGCGCCTCAACGAATTTTTTAGACGAAATCGAAATGGGTTTAGGCACTTGGGCTTGGGGCGACCGAATCTTTTGGAACTACGGCAAGACTTACACCGATGACGATATTGCAGCTGCCTTCTATGCCTCGCTCAATGCCGGAGTCCGTCTGGTAGATACTGCGGAAATCTACGGGAACGGGAAATCCGAAACCCTACTTGGACGCTTGATTGCCGAAAGCGGCGCGCCGGTTTTGGTTGCGACAAAATTCTTCCCCTTCCCTTGGCGGCAGACTCGCCACTCAGTTGTGCGCGCCCTGCAAAATAGCCTCAAACGTCTAGGATTGCAGCAAGTTGACTTGTACCAGATTCATTGGCCCACACCACTGACACC
>JANWWB010000212.1 GCA_025056515.1 Anaerolineales bacterium | reverse complement strand
AACCCCACTTCTCGGTCAAAACGGTCAAATCATAAGTCTGGAACAGGACCCCCAAGAGTTGAATCGCCAGCAAGAGACCAAGCGAGCCCGCCATGGTGTAAATCATGAACTTGAGCGAGGCATAGTTGCGCGCTTGGACTTTAACACCCTTCCAAAGTTCGCGTTCGCCCTTCTCGCTACCCCACTGATTGATGAGGAAGTACATCGGGACCAAGCCAAGTTCCCAAAAGACGAAAAAGATGAGCAAATCCAGCGCCAAGAAGACACCTAGCATGCCCGTCTCAAGGAGAAGGAAGAGGAACATATAGGCTTTGACCCGATCAGTCACACTAAAGGAGGCCAGCAAGGCTACCGGTGTCAAGAGCGTGGTCAGCAAGACCATCGTCAGCGAGATACCATCCACGCCGAGATGCAAACTCGAGTTGAGCGCCGCATACCAGACGTATTTTTCTTCAAACTGAAAACCCAGACGGTCAGGTTCAAACTGCACCCAAAGATAAAGGCTCAAAGCCAGCGGAACCAGGCTGAGGAGAAACGCCGTCCATCGAATCAGCTGGGGTTTGTCCTTCGGCAGCAACAGGACGATCAGTGCGGCCAAGACAGGAAAGAACAAGATAAGGGTCAGGAGATGTTGATTGATCCATTCCATGATTGTGCTCCTGTCCTACGTCAACAAGAAGTAATACAACGCCGCAAAGATGACCAGCAAGGCCATCGAGACAATCATGTAATACTGTACACGACCAGCCTGAATGAAACGCAAGCCACGACCAGAAGCTTTCACCATATTGGCCGTTCCATCACCGATAAGTTCGTTCACAATAGGCTTATCGAAGTAGTTGCGGAAGACATGCCCGAGGAAAATCGAGAAGCGTGCCACGGCATGTAGAAGGCCATCAATAACCTGGCGATCCATAAACAAGTAGGTGAACTTTTCAGCCACCCAGTAGGCCGGTTTGACGAACAGGAAGTCATAGGCCTCATCGAAATACCATTTGTTCTTCAACAAGGGGATTTGAAACTTGTCTTCAGCAGGCGACTTGACCTTGCGATAGGTCAGCCAACCAAAAAACAAACCGCCAAGGGCCACACCGAGCGAAGTCAACAGCGGCACCCAGCTGAACTCCGGTGCTTTCGGCGGATGCTCGAGGGTATGACCGACAAAATCATGGAACCAGTTCGGAATAAGACCACCGAGAAGCGGGAAATGCTCCGGAATGCCCACCCAACCATAACCGATGGAAAAAACCGAGAGAACAATCAGCGGGACAGTCATTGTCCAAGGCGTCTCTTGGGCGTGTTTAGCTTCCTCTGTTCGCGACTCACCGAGGAAGGTCAGGGTAATTTGGCGCATCGTGTAAAAGGCCGTCAAGAAGGCCGCCACCGCAAGCGTGATGAAAACCGCCCAGTGACCGTGTGCAAAGGCGTCAGCCAGAATCTCGTCCTTCGACCAGAAACCAGCCGTGATGATTGGGAAGCCGGCAAGAGCAAATCCACCGATTAGAAAGGTCCAGAAGGTAATCGGCATCTTCTTGCGCAGGCCCCCCATATTGAACATGTTCTGCGGGTCTATGTGGTGATTGCCGGTATGCAAGACGCCGTGCTCCATACCATGGATGACCGAACCAGAACCGAGAAAGAGCAATGCTTTGAAGAAGGCATGCGTAACCAGGTGAAACGCTGCGGCCACATATGCTCCGATGCCAAGCGCCGCAATCATATAGCCAAGTTGGGAAATGGTCGAATAAGCCAAGACGCGCTTAATATCATTCTGTGCCACTGCGATCGTGGCAGCGAAGAGCGCCGTAAACGCGCCGATGAAGGCCACGATAGACATTGTTGTCGAGTCAAGGCTAAGCAAGGGGAACATCCGAATGATTGCATAGACACCCGCTGAGACCATCGTGGCGGCATGAATCATGGCGCTGACCGGAGTCGGACCTTCCATCGCATCCGGCAGCCAGACATGGAGCGGCCATTGCGCCGATTTGCCCACCGTACCGATAAAGAGTAGCAGGCCAATTAGCCCTGCACCCGAAAGCCCCAGGATAGGAGTTGAGATTTCGGCAAGGTGATGAAGTGTCTCTTTGGTAAAGATTTCAGAGAAAGTCAGTGTGCCGGTCGCCGAGTAAAGGAAAGCAATTCCCAGCAGCATAAACACATCGCCGATGCGGGTGGTCATGAAGGCCTTGATGGCGGCATTGCGAGCAGAGGGCTTGCCATACCAGAACCCAATCAATAAATATGAACACAAGCCCAT